>JAZNYU010000023.1:0-16495 GCA_045594605.1 Eubacteriales bacterium | reverse complement strand
GTGGTCGAAGTGACAGGACTCGAACCTGCAGCATCTAGCTCCCAAAGCTAGCGCGCTACCAATTGCGCCACACCTCGATATTTTTTTGGAACGGGTATATTATAGCAGAAATTTGACAGAAAGTCAAGCCCTTTGAAAAGTTTTTTTACCGGGTGGGGAGAAGCATTTTTGCTTCTCCCCTTTTACTCTTATTCTTCGTCGTTGACTGTATCCTCGGCGGTGTCGGCATCGAGGATGCGCAAAGCAACCACCGAGCAATCGTCGTGCGTCTCGCCCTCGGCAGATCTGCGGCAGATGTGGTAAACGATCTCTTCGGGCGTTTGCGTGGCAGCTCCCGCAAGGTATGAGGTCAGCCATTCGCAATCCTCGTCGCCTTGAAGAATACCGTCGCTCACCATGACCACGGTGTCGCCTGCGCGCAGAGGAAACTCTGTTTTTTGCACGTCGAGGGTATTGAGTATCCCAATGGGGACCGTGCCTGCCTGCAGGCGGCGCACTACCTTGCCGCGCACCACAAAGCTGGGGGCGGCTCCGCTTTTGAGAAATGCCCCCTCCCCCGTCATCAAGTCGAGCTCCAAAAGGTCGACCGTGGATGAGCACTCCTTGGTGCTATCGTGTGCGCGCGAGGCGATCATATTGTTGAGCATGCGCAAGGACGTTGCCGCACGATTGCCTGCGCGCAGCATCTTTTCAAGAAAGACCGAACACAGCCCAGACGTAAGGGCTGCTTCCTTACCCGATCCCATCCCGTCGCTGATGAGCGCGTAGAAATAATCCTTTTTGTTGCAAAAGAGGTTGACACTGTCGCCGCTCACGCCACCATCTGCCGAGACGTTGTTTTGTGCGCTGATAACCGCGATCTTGCGCTTAGCAGAAAGCACCATCGTGCTCACGCTCCCCTCCACCTCAAAGGTGGGAAAGCCAAGCTCCCTGCCGCACATCTCTCCAAGGTCGCTTCTCATGGTTTCAAAGGTGACCTTTGCCTCGTCGACCTCTGCTCCGCGGATGAGGATTTTGCGCATACGGTTGCCAAACACCGTAACACTTTCAGCACGCACGTCGGCATCCTTTAAGTATTCGGCAATCTTTTTGCTCAGCTCGGCATCCACCTCGTATTCGCCACCGTCCGCCTCAAGAGCATCGTTAATGATGTCCGCCGCCGACTCATAATCCATTGCCACAATTTCGGTGCGGTTGTTGCGCAGCATCTCGCCCGTCAGGCGTGCGCAGTCGGCGTTGATGCGCTCAAGGATGCCGTCGATTCGTGTGCATCTGTTTGCAAGCTGCTCGTCCACGTGCTCGTCGGACACACGTCCGCGCGTGTGCAATTGCGCAATGAGGTCATTGACCGCCCCAAGCGTTGCGGTGTATTCCAGCCCCCAGCAAATGTTTTTGTTTGGGCAATCGTTGCAAAAGGTGTCAAAGGAGCGGTCACACAAAAGGCGCAGATCGAGCGTTCCCGGGCGGCGGAAACGGTCGGAAAGATTGTAAAAGACCTCGGAAAGCGAGGAAAACGCATCGGAAATACCGCGAAAACGCTCGTTCGAGTCGCGGTAGCGGATGCTTTCCACCTGTCTTTGCTCCTGTGTGCTCTCTTCTTTGGTATCAGGCTCTCCACCCTCGACGGGAGCAGAGAAAAGCGCCGTTTTTTGCACCACCACAAACGCCGTTGCCGCAAGGAGCGCGGCGGGCACCAGCTGCAAAAGGATGACAAATCCGCCCACGTATGCCGACCACGAAAGCATGGCAAGAACGGGCAGGAGCGTGGCGGTGGGGCTTTCCTTTTTGGTCTGTTTGAGAAAAAGCGCGACAAGTGCGGCAAGCAGGAACGCGGGGGCGTGCATAACCTGATAGGCAAGCCCTGCAATACCTGCGGTCAAAATGCCCTGCAAGGCGCTGCGATTGGCACAGACGTAGAGCGTGAAAAAAAGTGCCGCCATGGGTGAGAGCGGAAAAGAAAGTAGTGTGACGGTTCTTGCGGCATAGACAAGAGAGAACAGAAGTGCCGCCTCGGAGATGCCGATGAGCCACTTGTTGTCGCTTCTCTTCTCCAACGAGAGTGCAAAGACTGCCGTTGCCGCTACTGCCATCAAAATGATAAAGAGTGCGGCAAACCAATCATAGAACCGAAAGCCTCCCATGATGGCGCGGTGAAGCCCGAGGACAAGCGCGCAAAGAGCCGCCGCCGACATGCGCAAAAGGATGCTCTCACCAAAAATGCGACTCCAAAACGCCGCACGTGCGGCTTTTCTCTCGCGCTTTTGCCATTCCTCGTCGGTCAGAGGTGCTTCCCGTTCGATGCGCTCGCGCAAGCGCTTTTGCAAGGTTTTAGGCATTTCAAAGCGCGCATCGGGAGCATCAAATACCGCCGCCACGATAATGCGCAGGATCGCCGCCGCCAGATAGACACAAACGTAAAGCGCGGCGTTCTCCATGTTCACAACGGCGGTGACGATCAATCCCACAAGCACTGCGGGGGTGTGCCCCGATGAGGCACAAAGGAGTGCTATACCGAGCGGATATGTATCCAATATCAGTCCTGCTTGTCCGAACACCCAGCCCGCGCATCCCCAAAGGATCTCACAGAGCAGTCGTTGCAATCGGGAAAGCCAAATATTCTCTTCCCCCTCGTTTTTTTCTTTTGTTTTTGGCATTGTGTATGCGCTCATTTTTTCTTCCTGCATAATCTAACCTTCCTTGATTTTGTATTCTTTACTATTTTACTCCTTTTTGCGTGCGGAAAGTGTCGCAAACGGTTGGTCGGTTTTGGGCTTTTGATGACAGTAAAGAGCAGAAAAGCGCAAAAGGAAGAAAATTCCCGCCCCTCTCGGCACAAAAAAAGAAAAATCACCGCGCACCTTGACGAGTGGCGGCGATGTTTGTCGTGCGATTTTTGCACTCTTTTTTTGATTTTTTGTTCTTTTTGGTGGGAAAGATAACAAAAGAGCCAACCGCAAATATGCGGTCAGCCCCCAAGTGTGCGCATCGCATTCCAAAAAGAGACGAGATCCCCCGTGGGGTCAATGCCCCAAAAGATCATGAGGATGTTGCGCAAAATAAAATAGGTTACAAAAACAGCGCACCCTGCAACCCAAGCCCATTGGGGCAGGAGGATGAGCGGCTCCTTTTTTTGAAAATACCGCACCCATGCCCAGATATCAAGGGCAAGGATAACAAAGCACAAAAGAACGACAAAGGCGTTATATTTAAGGGCGGCAACAAAATCAAAGCGCAAAAGTGCCGCTACGGCTCTCGTTCCGCCGCAGAGTGGGCAGTAGATGAACAGTCGGTGCATCAGACATCCGCCAAGAATGCCGTCAAGATAAGAAGAAACCTTCATATAAAGCGGCATCAGGAGCGCACCGAGTATCGCTACACCGTGCAATGTCAAAAACGTTGGATGTCGCAGCTTTGTCTTCATTCCCACACCACCTTTCTCTGTCTTGTCTTTATTGTATCACAAAATGCGGCGTTTGAAAAGGGGCATGCCAAAATTTTCATCTTTTTTTGAAAACAGATTGACAAAAACCTTTTTTTCATGGTATAATAAATAAAAACCGACAGGAGGCTTTTATGAATAACGATTTTGATTTCACCTCTATGACGCATTCTACAGTTTTTGCTGATGAAAAAAAGAAAAATAAAAATACCTATGCCGTCACATCCTTGGTGCTTGGCATCGTCTCTCTGCTCTCCTGCTGCTGTGCTTCTACCGCGATCGGCGTGCTTGTAATGGGCATTTGTGCCGTGCTTGCCATCGTTTTTGCTTTTGTTGCTAAAAAGAACGCAAACGGCAAAATGGAGGCAAAAGCCATTGCAGGCCTTGTGCTCGGTATTGTATCTATCGTTATTATTCTCTGCTTTGCAGCCGCCGTAATTGGCGTTTTTACCATGATTGACACGGTGCCGCAGACGGAAATGATGACCTTCCTTGAAGAGAACGTCAAGCCGATGATGGAAGGCGACGAGGCAAACTACGAAAAGATCGTGGAAGCCGTAAAAGCAATTTACGAAGCCAAAGCCGCAAAATAAAAGTGAACAAGAAAAAGACCTTCGGGGAACCTTCCCGAAGGTCTTTTTGATTGTTAATTGTTTTTGATCTCTTGGTTTTTTTGAATGACGTCGTGTGCGCCGCCTTCTACAATGCTGGTAGCAGAGACAAGTGTGAGCACTGCCTTTTGTTGCAGTTCGGGAATGGTCAAAGCCCCGCAGTTGCACATGGTGGACTTGACCTTTGCCAAGGAGATAGCTACGTTGTCCTTGAGCCTGCCCGCATACGGCACGTAGGAGTCAACGCCCTCTTCAAAGGAGAGCTTCTTGTCGCCGCCAAGGTCATATCTTTGCCAGTTGCGCGCGCGTGCAGAGCCTTCACCCCAGTATTCCTTGTAGTAGGTACCGCCAATGCTGACCTTATTCGAGGGGCTTTCATCAAAGCGTGCAAAGTATCTGCCAAGCATAACGAAATCTGCTCCCATTGCCAAGGAAAGCGTGATGTGGTGATCATGAACGATGCCACCGTCGGAGCATACGGGAACGTAAATGCCTGTCTCCTCAAAATATCTGTCGCGCTCAGCGCAGACCTCGATCAATGCCGTTGCCTGTCCGCGACCGATGCCCTTTGTCTCACGCGTAATGCAGATAGAACCGCCGCCGATGCCAACCTTTACAAAGTCTGCACCGCATTCGGCAAGAAAACGGAAGCCTGCGGCGTCAACCACGTTGCCGGCACCTACCTTGACGCTCTCGCCGTATTTTGCGCGGATCCATTCGATGGTTCTCTTTTGCCACTCGGAAAAGCCCTCGGGGGAGTCGATGCAAAGCACGTCGGCACCCGCTTCCACAAGTGCGGGAACACGCTCGGCGTAGTCACGGGTGTTGATGCCCGCGCCAACAACGTATCTCTTGCTATCATCCAACAACTCGTTGGGGTTTTGCTTGTGGGAGTCATAGTCCTTGCGGAAGACCAAATAGCAGAGCTTCCCTTCCTCATTGATGATGGGCAGCGAGTTGAGCTTGTGGTCCCAAATAATATCGTTCGCCTCTTTGAGCGTAGTGCCCAATTTGGCACAGACGAGCTTGGAGAAAGGCGTCATAAAGCTGCTGACGGGGGTGTTGGGCTCCATGCGGCTGGGGCGATAGTCTCTGCCCGTAACAATGCCCAAGAGCTTGCCGTCGGCGCTGCCGTCCTCGGTGATGGCAATGGTGGAGTGCCCCGTCCTCTCCTTGAGGGCGATGCAGTCTGCCATGGTTGCCGTGGGAGGGAGATTGGAGTCGCTCTTAACAAAGCCTGCCTTGTAGTCCTTTGCGCGCTTGACCATTGCGGCCTCGTCGGCAACAGACTGCGAGCCGTAAATGAAGGAAACACCGCCCTCGGTTGCCAATGCAACTGCCAGTCGGTCACCCGAAACAGACTGCATAATGGCGGAAACCATAGGGATGTTCATCACAATGGCGGGAGTCTCCCCTTTGCGGTACTTTACCAAGGGGGTTTTGAGACTGACGTTTGCAGGCACACATTCGGAAGAGGAATACCCGGGAATAAGCAGGTATTCGTTGAAGGTATGCGAGGGCTCATTGATAAAGGTTGCCATATCGTTTCTCCTTGCTCTGTATTTATTCAGTATAGATTATATCATACCATATACCAAAAGAATTGTCAATCGTATTTTTGACCAAAAATGTGTTTGCGTTTTGCCAATGCTTACACGTTTTGGTCAGCCTTTGCCTCACAGTAAAGACAGCGGTAAACGCCCTCTTCGGCGTTTGTCAAGACAAATACGTGGGAAAGCTCCTGCTCAACGCCTGTGATGCAACGCGGGTTTTGACATTTGATAACGTCAACAAGCGCCTTTTCGGGAGTCTCTTTCTTCGTGCCCTTTTTTGCCTCGTCCAACAGCTTTAAAATGAGTGCCATACGCATGATCTTGCCGTTGAAAACCTGCTTGAAATAGCACGCACGGGGGTCATCGTCAATGGCGACTGCAATCTCGTTGACGCGCGGCAGAGGATGCAGAATAGAAAGATCGTTCTTGGCGTTCGTCAATTTATCGGGGGTGAGGATGTAGCTATCCTTAAGCCGCAGATATTCCTCTTCGCTGTCAAAGCGCTCGCGCTGAACGCGTGTCATGTAGAGAATATCCAACTCGGGCATAGCTCCTACCAGATCGGTGGTCTCCTCAAAAGGAATGGCGTTCTTTTCCATTACCTCGGTCTTGACGTAATCGGGCACGCGCAGCTCCTTGGGGGAGATGAGCACGAATTTGATGCCCGCGTAGCGAGAGAGTGCCGCGATGAGCGAGTGCACGGTTCTGCCGAATTTGAGGTCTCCGCAAAGACCGACGGTCAGGTTGGAGAGTCTCTCCTTCTCACGCGAGATGGTGAGAAGGTCGGCAAGCGTTTGGGTGGGGTGGTTGTGTCCGCCGTCGCCCGCGTTGATAACGGGAATGGATGCGTTCATAGAAGCCACCAAGGGAGCACCCTCTCTGGGGTGACGCATGGCAATAATGTCGGCATAAGAGGAAACGGTCTTTGCTGTATCCGCAACACTCTCTCCCTTTGCCGCCGACGAGGAATTGCCGCCCGCAACCGAGAGGACGTTGCCGCCAAGCTCATACATTGCCGCCTCAAAGCTCAGGCGTGTACGCGTGGAAGGCTCAAAAAACAGGGTTGCCAGCTTTTTGCCGCGGCAAGCATCGGCGTACTTTTTGGGGTTGGCAATGATATCGTTTGCAACCGCAATCAGCTCGTCGATCTCCTGTGTGCTCAAATCACGAATATCGATCAGATTTCTCATAATTTTTCTCCGTTTTGGGTGAGTTTATGCCTTTGCTCCGTTTACGGCAAGATAGTTTTTGATACGTTCCACGTTTTCGGTGTTCGCATCGTCCTCTTCGAGGTATTCGATGATATCGTAAACGTCAACGATGGAATATACGGGGAATCCGAATTGTTCTTCGATCTCTTGCATAGCACCCTTGTCGGTCTGTCCCTTTTCCTTGCGGTCGACCATAATAAAGGTTGCGGCAACCTTGACACCTTCAAGGTGAGAAAGGATCTCCATGCTCTCGCGGATAGCGGTGCCTGCGGTGATAACGTCCTCGATGATAACGACCTCTTCCCCTGCGGTGGGAACGTAGCCTACGAATACGCCGCCCTCGCCGTGGTCCTTGACCTCTTTGCGATTGAAGAAGAACGGAACGTTCAGGCCGTTTTTGGAAAGTGCCACCGATGCCGAAACGGAAAGCGGAATGCCCTTGTAGGCAGGGCCGTAAAGAACGGTGGGCTTTTTGCCAAGCTTTTCAAAATATGCCTTTGCATAAAACTCGCCAAGGGTTGCAATATCGTTGCCTGTTTTGATCATGCCCGCATTGATAAAATACGGAATTTTGCGGCCGCTCTTTGCGGTAAAGTCACCAAACTTCAAAACGCCTGCGGACTCTAAAAATTGTATAAATTCTCTTTTGTAAGCTTCCATTTTTCTTCTCCTTCCTTAATCGACAAATTCAGCAACGCAGCGCTCGTATGCTGCTACGGGGTCGGCTGCGGCGGTGATGGGACGTCCGACTACGATATAGTCAGAACCGATACGCTTTGCCTCGGCGGGAGTCATAACGCGCTTTTGGTCGCCAACGTCACCGTCGGCAAAGCGAACGCCGGGGGTAACGGTTACAAAGCCCGCGCCGCAACGCTCGTGAACCTTGCCTGCCTCAAGAGGAGAGCAAACAACGCCGTCAAGTCCTGCATTCTTTGCAACGGTAGCATAGTGCATAACAACGTCGGCAATGGGCTCCTTGATGAGCAGATCGTTTTCCATCGTCTCCTGGTCGGTAGAGGTCAGCTGTGTGACCGCGATGAGCATGGGGCGTGTGCCGTCGGGACGGGTGAGTCCCTCAATAGCGGCTTCCATCATGCGGCCCGTGCCTGCGGCGTGCAGGTTGGTCATATCCACGTCAAGGCGGGAGAGCACTGCCATCGCCTTTTTGACGGTGTTGGGAATATCGTGGAGCTTGAGGTCAAGGAAGATCTTGTGACCTCTTTTTTTGATCTCGCGCACGATGGCGGGACCCTCGGCATAGTAAAGCTCCATGCCGATCTTTACAAAGGGCTTTCTGCCTGTAAATTGATCCAAAAATGCAAATGTTTTTGCGGCGCTGTCAAAATCGCACGCAATGATAACGTCTTTTCCCATAATCTATCTCCTATTCTCTGTTCTCTTTCGGTTATGCGATACCGATGATGTCGGCTAATTTTTCAATCTTGTATTTTTCCATCACGCGGGGTAGGTCTGCCACGATGTCGCGCGATGCAAAGGGGTTGACGAGGTTTGCCGCTCCCACTTCTACCGCGGTAGCGCCTGCCATCATCATTTCGATCACGTCCTCGGCAGTGCTGACACCGCCCATGCCAACCACGGGAATATTCACCGCGTGGGCAACCTGATAGACCATTCTCACCGCTACGGGGAAAATGGCAGGACCTGAAAATCCACCCATCTTGTTGGCAATGACGGGCTTTTTCTTGTTCAGATCAATGCGCATACCAAGCAGCGTATTGATCAGGCTGATGCCGTCCGCTCCCGCTACCTCGCACGCCTTTGCGATGGAAACGATGTCGGTGACGTTGGGAGAGAGCTTGACGATAACGGGCTTGGTGGTAACCGCCTTAACGGCACGCACGACCTCTGCGGCTGCTGCAGGATCGGTACCAAAGCTCATGCCGCCACCGTGCACGTTGGGGCAGCTGACGTTGACCTCAAGCCAACCGACCTGCTCCTCTTTATCGAGCTTTTCACAGGTGTAGGCGTAATCCTCTACCGAAAAGCCGCTGACGTTTGCCATAACCGGCTTGTGGAAGCATTGTTTCAGTTTCGGCAATTCCTCACTGATAACCTTTTCAACACCCGGATTTTGAAGTCCTACGGCGTTGATCATGCCGGCATAGCACTCGGCAATACGCGGCGTGGGGTTGCCGAAGCGGGGATCTTTGGTCGTTCCCTTGAAGGAAAACGTGCCAAGACAGTTGATGTCATACAGCTCGGCAAATTCGTAGCCGTAGCCAAAGCATCCGCTGGCGGGAATGACGGGGTTGTCCAATTCAATGCCGCACAAATTCACCTTTAATTCTGCCACAGGATCTCCCCCTTTCTCATCACGGGACCTTCCTTTCAGATGCGCTTGTAGCCCGTGAGTGTTTTGCAGGAGCACCCCATACACGCACCAAAGCCGCAGCCCATTCGCTCCTCAAAGCTGAGCTGTCCGTCGGTCACGCTTGCGCGCCAGACTGCCTTCAGCATCGGCTCGGGACCGCAGGTGTAGAAATGTGTATAGGAGATGTTCTCCATTGCGTTTGTAACAAAGCCTTGCATGCCCTTTGTACCGTCTACTGTGGTAACGGTCACGTCGCATCCCAAGGATTTGAATTCTTCTTCGTAAAAGACCTCGTCGGCGGTGTTAAAGCCGAGCACGACCGAGACCTGCTTGCCTGCCGCGATCAATTGCTTGGCAAGCAGATAGAGGGGGGGCACGCCAACGCCGCCGCCCAAAAGGAGGGGTGCGTCGCCTGCATCGGTCAGGTCATAACCGTTGCCAAGACCGGTGAGGACGTCAAGCGTTTGTCCGCGCTCCATACAGCTCATCTGCTCGGTACCGCTGCCAACTACCTTGTAAACCAAGGTGAGCTCGTCCCCGTCGCAGTCACACACCGAGATGGGGCGGCGCAAAAATTTGCCCTCGAGCAAAATA
Source organism: Eubacteriales bacterium (assembly GCA_045594605.1). Lineage (GTDB taxonomy): Bacteria > Bacillota > Clostridia > Oscillospirales > CAG-272 > UMGS1865. The sequence continues at coordinate 6,755 of JAZNYU010000023.1, read as the reverse complement.
TTGACAAACTGCCCCGGTGCAGTGATAGCAGAGGTATCGCCTGCGAGGCGCATCTGCCACACGCTGGCGGTCAGGGGGATGTTTTCAATGATTGTAAAAATGCCTTGCTTCATACTGTCTCCCTTGCCTTATGCGTCAATGGTGGAAATGGTGAGCGTGGTTTCTTCAAGTACGTCAAGAAGAACGCGGATGGTATCGAGTGCAGTAAAGAGATTGACGTTGTTCTCTGTTGCGCAACGGCGGATCTCCTGACCGTCGTGCATCTGCTCTACGCTATTGATGTCGCGCGTGTTGATAACGTACTCAATGTAGCCCTGGCGCATTGCCTCGGGGATCTCGTCACTGCCGTCGCTGATCTTTTTGAGCGCGTGGGTGCGGATGCCGTTCCGCTTTAAGAATGCCGCAGTTCCCTCGGTTGCCTGAATATTGAAGCCGAGGTTATAAAAGCGGCGAATGAGAGGCAACGCTTCTTCCTTATCCTTATCGGCAATGGTGGCAAGCACCGTGCCGTAGTTTTGCAGCTTCATGCCCGATGCCTGCAGGGCTTTATAGAAGGCGCGGTTGAGCTTATCGTCATAGCCGATCGCCTCACCCGTAGACTTCATTTCGGGGGAAAGGTAAGCATCCAGTCCGCGGATCTTGTTAAAGGAGAATACGGGGGCTTTGACGTACCATCTCTTCTTTTCGGGGGGATAGATATCAAAGATGCCCTGCTCCTTGAGCCTCTTGCCCAGAATAACCTCGGTTGCAATGTCGGCAAGGCTGTAGCCCGTCGCCTTGGAAAGGAACGGAACGGTTCTGGACGAGCGCGGATTGACCTCGATGATGAATACGTTATCGTTTTGGTCAACGATGAACTGAATGTTGTAAAGACCGACAATACCAATGCCAAGGCCGAGCTTTTTTGCATATTGCAGGATGATGCCCTTGACCTTGTTGGAAATGCTGAAGGTGGGATATACGCTGATGGAGTCGCCCGAGTGAATACCCGTGCGCTCAACAAGCTCCATGATGCCGGGGACGAAAACGTCGCGGCCGTCGCAAATGGCGTCTACCTCAACCTCTTTTCCCTCAATGTAGTGGTCAACGAGAACAGGCTTGTCGGCATCAATATCGAATGCGGTTTTGAGGTAGCGGCGAAGCTGATCCTCGTTGGCAACGATCTGCATGGCGCGTCCGCCAAGCACAAAGCTGGGGCGAACGAGCACGGGGTAGCCGATGCGCTCTGCCGTCTCAACACCCTCTTGAATGGTGGTAACGCCTCTGCCCTGCGGCTGGGGAATGTTCAATTCCTCAAGAACGCGCTCAAAGCTATCGCGGTTCTCTGCTCTGTCGATCGCCTCGCAATCGGTGCCGATGATCTTGACGCCGCGATCCATCAGGGGTTGTGCCAGGTTGATAGCAGTCTGTCCGCCAAGGGATGCGATCACACCCTCGGGCTGCTCGAAATCAAGGATCGCCATCACGTCTTCGGGAGTCAGAGGCTCAAAGTAGAGCTTATCTGCCGTGGTGTAATCGGTGGAAACGGTTTCGGGGTTGTTGTTGATGATGATCGCCTCGTATCCCTCGCGTTTGATGGTTTGCACCGAGTGAACGGTGGAGTAGTCAAACTCAACGCCCTGACCGATACGGATAGGACCTGCGCCAAGCACTACGATCTTTTTCTTGTCGGTCAAGCGGGAGTCGTTCTCGCCGGTGTAAGAGGAATAGAGGTACGCGATATATTTGCCGGTGTGCATCGTATCCACCATGCGGAACACGGGGGTGATGCCTGCGGCTTTGCGCTGACTGTAAACGGAAAGCTCGTCGGTGTTCCAAAGACGTGCAATGAACTTATCAGCAAATCCCATCTTCTTGGCGGTGAAGAGAACCTCGTTGTTCCCTGCGTTCTCTGCCAAGGTCTTTTCCATCTCGACGATTTTTTGGAAGCTTTGCAGGAACAGCTCCGTAATTTTGGTAGCCTCGTGAAGTCTTTCGATAGACACGCCCATACGCAACAGCTGGCAAATGGCGTAGATGTTGTCGTCGCGGTAGTCCTTGATATAGTCAAAGAGCTCACCCTCGCTCATTTGGTCGAACTTGGCAAGGTGGAAGTGGCAAACGCCGATCTCCAGAGAACGAACCGATTTGAGGAAACACTCCTCAAGATTGGAACCAATGCCCATAACCTCGCCCGTTGCCTTCATTTGCGTGCCAAGCAGGTTGGATGCGGTGGTGAATTTATCAAACGGGAAACGCGGGAACTTGGCTACGATATAGTCAAGACGGGGCTCGATATCAGCCGTTCCGCCCGCAACGGGAATTTCATCAAGCGTCATGCCAACGGCAATTTTTGCGGTAACGCGTGCAATGGGATAGCCGCTTGCCTTGGATGCCAATGCCGAGGAGCGCGACACGCGCGGATTGACCTCGATGAGGTAATATTGGCTGGACTCTGGATCAAGTGCAAACTGCACGTTGCAGCCACCCTCGATTTTGAGCTCGCGGATGATCTTAATGGCGCTATCGTTGAGCATTTTGTGGTCTGCCTCACTCAGCGACAGAATGGGAGCAACCACCACGGAGTCGCCCGTGTGTACGCCAACGGGGTCAACGTTCTCCATGCCGCAAATGGTGATAGCATTATCGGCAGAGTCGCGCATAACCTCAAATTCAATTTCTTTGTAGCCCTTCACGCTCTTCTCGATGAGCACCTGATGAACGGGAGAGAGCTTGAACGCGTTGGTGCCTACCTCAACAAGCTCTGCCTCATCGTTGGCAAAGCCGCCGCCCGTACCGCCAAGGGTGAAGGCAGGGCGCAAAACAACAGGGTAACCGATGCGCTTTGCTGCCTCTTTGGCTTCTTCGAGCGAGTAGGTGATCTCGGAAGGAATGGTGGGCTCGCCAATGGACTGGCAAAGCTCCTTGAAGAGCTCGCGGTCCTCGGCACGGGCAATGCTCTCACTGCTTGTGCCAAGCAGCTCTACGTTACACTCGCGCAGGACGCCCTTCTTTTCGAGCTGCATAGCAAGGTTGAGACCCGTCTGTCCTCCAATGCCGGGAACAATGGCATCGGGGCGCTCGTAGCGCAAGATCTTTGCCACGTATTCCAGCGTCAAGGGCTCCATATAGACCTTGTCCGCAATGGCGGTGTCGGTCATGATGGTGGCAGGGTTGGAGTTGACGAGAATAACCTCGTATCCCTCCTCCTTGAGTGCAAGACACGCCTGCGTGCCTGCATAGTCAAACTCGGCGGCTTGTCCGATAACGATCGGGCCGGAGCCGATGATCAAAATCTTTTTCAAATCTGTTCTCTTTGCCATACGCTCATTCCTCCGTTTTATTCTTGCTATATACGACGCGACCGCCCAAAACGGTCAGCAAATTTTCTCCATAAACCGCTCTACCTGCAAACGGTGTTGCGCGGCCGAGGGTTGCAAACTCGTTGGGGTCAATGGAATATTCCTTTTCCACATCCCACACTGTAAAGCCGACGTCGGACGAAATGCCAAAGCGACGGCGCGGACTCAGACACATCAGATCCACAAGACGCTCAAGCGTCATCTTCCCCGTTTTGACGAATTCGGTGTACATGATCGGGAAAGCGGTCTCCAACCCGACAATGCCAAACGCGCTTTTTTCCAGTCCCCTTGCCTTTTCCTCGGCGGAGTGGGGCGCGTGGTCGGTGGCGATCATGTCAATGGTGCCATCAAGGATGCCCTCAATCAGCGCATCGCGGTCACTGGCAGCGCGCAAGGGTGGATTCATTTTAAAGCGACCGTCCTCTTGCAGGTCCTCGTCACAAAGCACGAGATAGTGCGGCGCGGTCTCGCAGGTGACGTCCACGCCTTCCGCTTTTGCGGCGCGGATAAGCTCGACGCTTTCTTTTGTGGATATATGACAAACGTGGTAAGCGCATCCCGTCTCTTTGGCAAGTCTTAAGTCACGTGCGATCGGTCCCCACTCGCTCTCGGAGCAAATGCCGCGGTGACCATGCTCTTTTGCATAAACACCGTCGTGAATGTAGCCGCCATGGAGCAGCGAATTGTCCTCGCAGTGCGCCACTACCAGTTTGCCCAATTTTTTGGCACGCAACATCAGGTTGCGCATCATTTCTTCATTTTGTACACCCTTGCCGTCATCGGAGAAGGCAATGACATCCTCTGCCATGCCGTCGAGGTCAGCCATCTCTTCCCCAGCCTCGCTCACGGTGAGAGAGCCATAGGGATAGACCGCAATTTTGGCATCCTTGCGAATAGCCGCGAGCTGCACGTCGAGGTGCTCCTTTGAATCGGGTACAGGGTTTAAGTTTGGCATGGAGCAAATTGCCGTATAGCCGCCGCGCGCCGCCGATGCCGTTCCGCTTGCAACCGTCTCTTTATAACAAAAGCCCGGCTCGCGTAAGTGCACATGCACATCGCAAAAACCGGGCAATATGAGACAATTGGAAAAAACAGGCATTTCGGTGATAGAAACAGCGGCAATTTGGGAATTGGAAAAAGAAAGCACTCTACCATCAAAAATGGCATCCTGCTTTGCAAATCCATTTTGCGTCCAAACCGTTGCGTTCCGAAAGATCATCTGCATCTCCTTCACATATTCAAAATTTGATAAAACAAGCTTCCCCACGCATCACTCCGCACGCCAATCTGCCCGCACGGTACCGAGTCACTCATTTTTATCTTTAATAGATTATATCATATAGAAAACAAAATGTCAATAGTAAAAAGATAGAAAATAAAGATTGGACAGATATGAGAACTATGGAAAGTGACAAAAAACATTCAAAAATTTAACGCCAGATGAAAAAAGTTGAAGCACAGATGTTGCAAAGAAAAAAGAGATTTGATATAATAAATTTATAACCTGATTTTTTACATTTTTTGAGATAAAAACGCCAAAGAAAAGGAGAACAAATGCCTATGAAGCTAAAAAAAGAAATTGCGACTCTGCTACTCGCATCCACCCTTTTGACCGCATCACTCACCGCCTGCCAACAGACGCCCGACGGTGGGAATGAAATAGATAATACGACGCCGGAGATAACCACAGTTGAAACTACGCCACAAACACCACCCGAAACGACGACGCCCGAAACCAAACCCACCGATACGGCAAACCCCAACGAGGTCATACGCGACGTACCGAAGTTGGGAAAATTGAAGCTGTTTTCGGGCAACTATATAACAAAAGCATCGATTTGGCGGGACGAAAACGGAGAGTTTTTCCTATACATTAACGAGTGGGATGCTTATCGCCAACTATCGGGCTTATCCTCCTATCATAATTGGTTCTACTTCACGGATAACTGCATTGTGATTGACGATGAGACAACTACAATTACACTGATAGATCAAGTTGGTAAACACGACGAGCCAACAATCATTACCTATCACTTCAACAAAGACAACGCCCTCGTTGAGCTGCATGCTGTACCGCTGGATATTATAGCAAGCTCGGAATATGACACGTTCTTTGTCAATATGCATACCGCAGATCACGGATATTACTTTTTAACACCGAGCATGGATGGAAATCAGGATTGGCGTATGGATGGGGTTTATGGCTGGCCGTTGTTTATGTTTGAAACAACCGATGGCGGAAAAAGCTGGAATCAGCTTTCAACAAACACCTTTGATTTCTGCACAAGTGATTACATCAATATTGTAAAGTTTGTTTCGCCTAATGTTGGTGTTATCAGTTTTCGATATGTAAACATTGAGGATCTTTGCGAGCGCACCTATTTGACCCTTGACAGCGGATTGACTTGGAATCCCATTTCGCAATTACCGTATCCCCCAGACGAGGAATGGGGATATTCCGAAGTCGTTGATTTGGCACTTATCGATGGTTTCTACTATCTAACTGTTAAAATCTCCGATAACAATCAAGGAGAACTACAATTTTGCTCAAAAGATTTAACAAATTGGACTTTGCTGCCGTATAGTGAGAACGATCTCAACTCCAACCAAAACGATCCCTACGCATTCTATAAATACGAAGAAGAAACCGGTGGAAAAGTGTATTTGCAAATTGATGCGTGGAATCAAACTCTCACGCTCCCCTTTGCTTACCAAACCGACATCGAAAAGTTTTGGATTTTTTATGACGCCACTATTGTTGGTGACAAAGGAATCTTTGTGTACTATCCCGATAATGTTGGAACATCTATCAAAATCCTATCCTTCACCAAGGGTAGCGATGAAATCACCGAACAAACCATCACTTGGGATGAAGCAATATGCCAAAACGAGATCTTTTGTAATTTCATAGATAATGAAAACGGCTATGTTTTTGTAATTGAAGAAGGCGGACACCCTGATTTTGCATCCGGCTACCAAAGGGTTTCCAAGCTTTACAAAACGCAGGACGGCGGAAAAACTTGGACTTCGATTGACTGTAGCAACGCACCCTACACCAATTTGAGGGAGTGTATGATATTGGCTAAATTCGCGACTGAGGATATCGGCATTATTGCGGGGCGCCATTGGGCGAGCGACTATAGCTTCCACAAACGCACCTACATTACAAAAGACGGCGGCATCTCTTGGATTCCTGTTGATTTAAGTAACTTTTTTGAATTTTCTCCCGATAAAGATTGGGGTATTCAAGCATACGACCTGCAATACATTGATGGTACCTATTACTTGTATGTAGAAGATCGCGGAGAACCCACTCCCGAGGGAGTGTGCAAGCCGTGTTACATCTTTACATCCACCGACGGTGTGGAATGGAATTACCTCGAAAAAGTAAACTGACACAAACGGGCGACGAAA
>JAZNYU010000022.1:0-2967 GCA_045594605.1 Eubacteriales bacterium | reverse complement strand
AGGAGAAAAAATGGGATGGTTTAACAGACAGGCTCCGCTCAACGAAGAGGCGGAGCGAGAACGACTTTCACGTCTGAGTGAAAAAGAGCTCTTGATCGAGCTTATACTACAGCTTGAAGAAGTGAACCGCAAGTGCGATGACATCAGTAGAAAAATCGTTATTTGGAGCAATTGAAACAAAAGCCGATGAGGGATCAATCGAAACCTCGTCGGCTTTTCTATGTAGATGTCAACAGTTGCCTCGCAGTAAACAAAGAAAAGGTGCGATCATTTCTATCATCAAGGCGCAGATGCATTAACACACACATACTCAATTGCAAAGTAAAACGCACGGGGGCCGAACAGAAAGCATAACAAAGAATCTTGAAATAGCCTCTTACTGCTACCGTAGCAATTCACTTTACAACAGGTTATATAATTCATTTATCTTTCGGGGAGAAAGTCAATTTGGCTTTCTCCCCTTATTAGCAGGAAAGCAGAAAACTGCTGGGATGTCAAGGGCGGCGAAGCCGTTCATTTTTACCCTTGACATTTCAGAAGTTTTCTGCTACTTCGTTTTATGGTATAATTTATACTGCAGCGAAGGATATCGTTTCACTACAAAGCAATATCCCTCTTATGTGCTGCAGGGTATCCACCCAAGTCTAAAGGAGCTTGATACCATGTCTAATTATATCACATACGAAGAAAGAATGGAAGTGGAAAACTGTCTTTTCAATGGAAAATCTTTTGGCGAGATCGCAAAAGTTCTCGGAAAAGACCGTTCTACCATTTCAAGAGAAGTCAGAAAACATTCTCTTATTGAACGCTCCGGTTATGGAGCAAATGGTTACAACGCCTGTGTTCATCGGGATGGTTGCACCAAAGTACATGTATGCAACGGAAGTTGTTCCCGTCAATCGCTGAAATACTGTAAGTTGTGCAATAGCTGTAACGACAATTGCCCCGACTTTGAAGAACAGATATGCATTACAAGATTCAAGCCACCTTACGTCTGTAATTCCTGTCCCGAGCGTAACAGATGCACTCTTGAAAAAACGGTATATTACGCAGCCAAAGCCCATGCAAAGGCACAGGCACACATCTCTGAGTCTCGCAAAGGTGTAATGACTACAGAGCAAGAAATGAGCCGTCTTAATGCTTTTGTAACACCATTGATTTTACAGGGGCAGTCCATTCACCAGATCTACGTTAATTATGCCGATACGCTTATGTGCAGTGAAAAGACACTGTACAACTACATTGACCACGGCTTCTTTGACGCAAGGAACATTGACCTGCCTCGCAAGGTGCGTTACCGACCTCGCAAGAAGGAGCAGGAGTTCAAGGTTGATAGAGGGTGTTATGTCGGCAGAAACTATGTGGACTACCAACAGTTCCTCTTAAAGCATCCGAATGCACATACAGTGCAAATGGATTCCGTCATAGGCACAGTAGGCGGTAAGGTATTACTTACGATCCACTTTCCCGAAACAAGCTTTATGATGGCATTTTTAAGGGATGCCAACACATCTCAGTCGGTCATTGACGTGTTTGACTATCTGTACCGCAAGCTCGGCAAAGACCTTTTTGAGAAGCTCTTCCCAGTGATTCTGACAGACAGAGGTTCTGAATTTTCCAATCCCAAAATGATCGAGTGTGAACCGAGTTGCGGAATACGAAGAACGAACGTCTTTTACTGTGATCCATCCTCACCATACCAAAAAGGGGCTATTGAGGTAAACCATGAGCTTGTGCGAAGGATCTTACCGAAAGGTACATCCTTTGACAGACTCACTCAAACGGACGTTGACCATATGATGAACCACATCAATTCCTACCGCAGAGCCAAGCTGGGTAACAAAACGCCCTATGAGGCTTTTACCTTCTACTACGGCAAGGAAGCCCTTGAAAAGCTTTGATACTCTCAAATTGATTCAAGCTGTGTCGTGATGACACCAAAACTGTTTAAGAGATAACGAATAAATTTAACGGTGGATACCCTCATATTGTGGTGCATTCGGGGTAGCGTTTTGGATTTCATAAATTTGAAATTTCAACCTACCTCTTGTTGGGTGCGCCTTTTTGCTCCCTTTACTGCCGTCTTACCCCTTACGTTTCGTTTACAAATGGCGCATTTCGCTTACAAAACTTGCATTTCATTTACAAATCGTGCATTTGAACTTACAAACTTGCGTTTTGCTTACAATTGTTGCACCTCGTTTTACAAATGCGACACTTTGTTTTACTATTAAGCAATTTCAATAGCTGAATACAGCGATAACTATATTTTATTTTGGTGTTTTGGTAAACAATCGCAAATGATTGAGATTAAAAGCCGAAAAAAGCCTCCGGGAGAACATATCCCCCGAAGGCTTATTATGTATCATCCAAAATACTTCCCCAGCAACTCCCGATGCTTCTCACTCTTCTTTATAATCTGAAACCCATAATCGCACATGAAATCGATCAGCCACTCGCGAGCAACATACTCATAATTATGCGCCCTCGTGATCCTGAGCCAGCCGCGGGTGATCCATCGGCGGACGGATTCATGCTCGTAGCCGAGGATGGTTTCCACATCCTTGGGCGTGAAAGCATCGGGCAAGTCGTACCATTCATCGTCGAGCCAGGCACGGAAATCCTCGGGCACCTGCTCGGGATGGAGGTAGTACTTATCCGTTTCATAGGTCTTGTTTGGTTTCCGCACGCCGGGATTTTTGGTGGAGAAGGTGACGGGGATGAAATACTTTTCAGGATGCGCGGCACTGTCTTTTATGTAATCGTCAAGGTCACTTCGCCGGACGATGTAGCGGTGTGTTTTCTTGCCGGTGTCCTTGCAGGGAATCATGCCGTTCTGGAGCATCCACGCACATTTGCGTTTGCTGATATGCAGAATCTTGCAGATCTCTTCGGCGTAGAGCGTTTTGCTTTCCTGGGCTTTATTCGTCATGGCTCATCCTCTCCCGCTGCCGCCTTTGCCATGCG
>JAZNYU010000021.1:0-5349 GCA_045594605.1 Eubacteriales bacterium | reverse complement strand
GAATTCGAAGTCGCAGTATACGCACTTGCCGTTCTCGATCTTGTGGGTGTGCTCGTCAGCGATGTAGCCGCAAACGGTGCATACGCCCCAGGTCTTTTCAAATCTTGCGGGGTTGGTGAGAGCGTCTACCTCATAGCTGTGAGTCTCGCATGCGGGAACTTCGGGAGCGCCGCAAACGGAGCAAACACCATCAACGAAGGTGTGGTCAGCTACGGGGATAACTTCTTGAGCTACAGTGGTTTCGCCGCAAACTGTGCACTTCTTACCATCGGTAAGACCGGTTTCGGTGCAGGTTGCTGCCTTGCCGGGGATAACTTCCTCGGTGTGGCCGGTTGCGGGGATAACTTCTTGCTCTACAGTAGTTGCGCCACAAACGGTGCACTTCTTACCATCGGTAAGACCGGTTTCGGTGCAGGTTGCTGCCTTGCCGGTTACTACTTCTTCGGTGTGAGGAAGTGCAGGAATGGTTTCTTGAGGAACAAGAACTTCGCCGCACTCAGAGCATTTCTTACCTTCAGTAAGACCTGCTTCTGCACAGGTTGCTTCCTTACCGGGAATTACTTCTTCGGTATGTACGTGTTCGGGGGTGGTAGGTTCGGGTGTAGTTGCTTCGGGAGTGGTGGCCTTAGGAGTGGTTACACTGGTCTGTTCAGGTGTAGTAACCTTATCATCGCCGCCGCCCAAACAAGAAGCAACAGACAACATCATGGCAATGGTCAGAACCACAACCAGGATGCGAAGAACGTTTTGGTTTTTCATCTTGAAAACCTCCATAAAAAATTTGGAGCGAGGCTCCATGGCAATATTATATCATAATAGGGAAAACTTGTGCGTTTTTTCATAAAAAATTCACAAATATTTTTTCCAAAAACGCCTGATTTTTTCCGTTTTGGACATTTTAGGGGTTTTTATGTCGTATTGGTAAATGTTTTGCGTTGTTTTTACTATATTTATGTATAAAACCGCACCCAAAAATGGGCATTTTGACGCTTTAGTTTGCTAAATTATGGCAAAAAAAGAGCCGATCAGACGCAAAAACGTGTCTTCGGCTCTCTTTTTTGATTATTTCTTTTCAAATCCGTGAACGAAGCCCGAAACGTCCGCAGAACAGACGTCTCCACCGATCACTCTGCCCCTGTGGACCAGCACGTTTGCCCAAACGGTGCCCTCGTATCCCTCATAATTTTTGATGGCGAAGGTGTAGCGGGTGACGTCCTTTCCGCGGTATTTGGTCAGGTTCAGTCCCTGCGCCTTTTGCAGCTCGTTGTAGGCGGCAAAGATCTTGTCAAACTCCCCGGGAATGGTGACGGTTTTCTCCTCTACCGGTGTTCCCTCCACCTCCCAGCCGAACTGTGCCAGAAAGTTGGCGGCATCGGATGGCGTTTTGACCTTATCATAGGAATATTTGACCTCTGCATCGGCATCTGCCGCAGGCTGGTTTGGAACCGCGTAGGTGGGAACGAACGCGATCAGTGTGATCAGGACCGTGAGCGCCACGCAAATAACCCCCACCATTTTAATGGTGCTTGCACGCATCGAATAAATAAACATTTGTTGCCTCCCCTATTTCTTTTTCATTTTCTGTTGCAATATATGAGCGGGATATGCGTTTTATTCCTACTCAGAGCCACTCGCAAAAAGGAGGTCGCAAAAAGAAAGTTTTCATCAAGCATCCTCTCTTTTCGGTGTACCCTTCACCCCGTTTTCTCCGTTAATTTTTTTAAAATTTTTCTGCAAGGCTATTGACTTGCAGGCGAATGTGTTGTATAATGAAACAAATTCAAAAAGGAGGATTTTCCTATGGCTAATACTGTAAAACCCAATTATGTAATGAAAAAAAGCGCTTGGAGCGTCATTCGCCCTTGGCATCTTCTGCTCTTCTTCCTTGTCGTTCCCCTCATCATTATGATCGTAAAGATCATCAACATTAAGGACGAAACGATCTCCTTCTACAACAACAAGGTCGTTCAAAGATGCGGCGTTTTCTCCAAATATGAGAAGACCAACATTTTGACCCGTGTGCTTTCCGTAACCGTAAAGCAAACCTTCTGGGGCAGAATCTTCAATTACGGCACGGTTTACGTAGACGTAGTAGGCGAGTGGGATATCAACATGCGCGGCGTGAAAAACCCCATGGAAGCAAAGGCATTCCTCGAATCCTTCGTAGCAAACGGCGCAAACGTAAAGTCGGTCATTATGAACTAACGGACACAACCGCATATTTTGAAAAAGGCAGAGACTTGTTCTCTGCCTTTTTTGTTGGAAGAGACGGTGCGCGTCGCTTACCCAAACGTTTTTGCGGCGGCGATGAGGGAATAATTTTTGCCTCCGATGCTGATGCGCTCCCACTGCTCGGGCGTGCCCGTGTAATAGACGTGGGAAAGATACGCGCAATTGTAAAACGCCATTTCGGCGATCTCTGTGGTAACGAGACTGATGGTGACGCTTGCCCCTGCTCGCATGGGTGGATAGAGCAAAAGCTCGCGCCCGTCGGACGTGTAAAGGATGCCGTCGATGTCGCAATATTCCTCGTTTTGGTCGCTGACAGAAATATACACAAGGTTGGGGCAATTAGCAAATGCAAGTGCGCCAATATGCTCAACGGTGGCGGGAATTTGAATAGCGTTGATTTGTTTTTGCCCATAAAGCGCTCTTGCCGCAACCGTTGTGACCTTATCCCCTGCGGGGGAATATGCAGGGATGACCACACAAGCATCGGTGCAGCTCCCAATGCCAACCACCGTGCAGGTGCCGTCCCCTGCGGATGCAAAAGAAAGGCTGTTGCTTGGCATGGTGATCTCTTCGGGGGCGGTGGTCACCTCGGGAGTGGTTACCTCGGGCAGCCACAACGTGGTGGATTGTGGGAGCGGTCTTGCGGTGTCCGTTACAGGCGGTCGCGTGTCCTCACTTTCCACGCGCATATAGGAAAGACTGATCATGGCAATCGTCAGCGCCAGCGCGATTGCAAAAACAATGGCAAGAATAATCAAATACGTTTGCGTCATTTTCATTTCCTCTCTTTTTTGCGGGGAAAACTTCTTGGGAAGAAGTTTTCCCCACACCCCTTTCAAGAACTTTTGCACAATAATTTTCTAAATAAATCCGTCAGGTTACAGACAGACGGACGGCGCGAACACAAGGTTCGCTTTTGCTGTCGCAAGCGGTTAGGTAGCGAAGCGGCGCGAACGCAATGAATGACAGTCCGGTGGACTGTCGGAACGTCAAGTTGCCGCAGGCAACTTTTGTGACACGAGCCGCAGCGAGACCCACCAACCCTACTCGCTCAGAAAGTTGATGGCTGGTGGCTATAGGATTTCACTTTATACAAATCAACCTTTACTCTATCCAATTATCCCATATCGCTCTCGTGTTGTCAAGAAAAACCGCAAGACAGAAAAGGACGGAAAATGACCGAAAAACACGCAAAACGAGCGCACGTGTGCGCGTTTTTGTCGCTTGTCTGCATCTTTTTGCGGCATCTGTCGAACATTTTTTCTCCCCTTTCTTGACAAAACTGTTTTTTCTTTGTATAATGGGGTGAGAAAAGCAAAAGGAGGGATATAGATGTACACAGAGATCATCAAAGAATTGATGAAAGCAAAAGTGACGAGCATGATCATTGCCGTCGTTCTTTTGGTGGTTGCTTTTGTGCTGATCTACTTCTTTTCTGTGCGCCCTGCCAAGAAGAAAATGTCAAAAAAGAAACGCCGTTGGTATAACCAACACCACGATAAATCGTGGGCTTGGTTTGTGGCGGTGACTCTTATTTTTGCTATCTCCTTTGGGGTGGATTTATATTACTATCTTTCCTTGCGCCAAGATTTGGTCACCGAAAATTACGCAACATATACTGGCGAATTTTACTACAATTCTTCTCCCAAAGGTCCCGATTACGTGGAATGGACAGATGACCAAGGGAACACACAAAGAGCAAGATATTTTTACCGAATAGAGAAATTTCAAGACGGCGAACACCGTCTGAGAGAAGATTATTACAAGGGCACGATTGTTTACGCGCCCAACGGCGGACACCTGCTTTGGTGGGATGCCGAACGGATAGGAGAATAAAACGACGAAAGGAGAGCGCAAATGTACAGTGAAGTTTTTCAGGTCATCATGAAGTCGCAAATGATTTCTATGATTAGTTGCTTTTCTCTTGCCATTCTTGTACCTGTGATATATTTGGTCCTTTTTGACATTCCCTTTAAGAGGAAGAAGATGAGCAAAAAGAAGAAAAACCAAAAGAAAAAAGAAATGAAAGAAGCCTTGGTTGGGGCTATTTCGCTTTCGGTTTGTCTTTTGCTTTTAGGGTGTATATTTTTGGGCGATTATCTCTCTTTGCGCCAAGATTTGGTGTCCGAAAATTACACCACGTACACAGGGGAGTTTCGCTACTTTATAGGAGGCGGGCGCAGCCACAGATGGAGAGTACAATGGGTAGACGAAAACGGAGAAAAAACAACCATAACGTATAGAAGAGAGTTAAGAAAATTTTATTCAAACAAAGAAGCTCTTAAAGAGGGATACTACGAAGGCACCGTCGTCTATTCCCCCTCAACAAACTACCTGCTTTGGTGGGATGCCGTACCGATAGGAGAATAAATTTCAACGCATTGAAGCGGATTTTTTAGCCCTCCTCCGGGAGGAGGGAAAACGCCGTGAGCGGCGTAGGGAGGAGCCCGCATGCATGAAAGACTTTTAGTTGCGTAGGCTCCTTCCGGTTCGCTTCGCTCACCACCTCCCTCTCGGAGGGAGGCTCAAGTTAGTGTACACCACTGGTAAATGTCCGCTTTGGTGGGATGCCGAGCGGATAGAATAAATCAAACGGAGAACGTTATGAAAATTGCTGACATTACAATCAAAAACGGAATATGTCTTGCCCCTTTGGCGGGGGTGAGTGACCGCACCTTTCGCGCGATGGCGCGCAGGTTCGGCGCGGAGTACACCGTGAGCGAAATGGTGTCGGCAAAAGCGCTTTGCTACGAGCAGTTGTGCAAAAAGCCCATCACCGTCGAGCGCACAAAAACCGCTCCTCTTGCGGCAGTCCTTGCCGAAGAGCTCCCCATGGCGGTGCAGTTGTTTGGAGCAGAGCCCGAGTTTGTCGCTCGCGCGGCGGCGCTTCTTGAAAGCAATGAGTATCGCGGCACCATTAGCGAGGTTCCCCCTTCGGTCATTGACATCAACATGGGCTGCCCCATGGCAAAGATCGTGGGCAACGGCGAGGGCTCGGCGCTGATGAAAAATCCCGTTTTAGCCGCAGACGTGGTGCGAGAAACGGTCAAAGCCGTCAAAATTCCCGTCACGGTCAAGATCCGCGCGGGATGGGACAAGGACAGTATCAACGCGGTC
>JAZNYU010000020.1:0-2104 GCA_045594605.1 Eubacteriales bacterium | reverse complement strand
TCCTGGATGCCGAAACGACGCTGATCGTTATTGCCAATACAACAAAGCTTGGAAAACTGAAATAAACCATCAAATTTTGATTTGTTGACAAATATTGAAACCAAATAAAAAGTCTCCCTTTACACAAGGGAGACTTTTTATGTTCATATATGACACGTCAATTTCACCGATAAGCACTGCGTTTGTTTCCTATTTCCTCTGCACTCTCTTATTCTTCTTCCAAAACGATGTCAACGGCATCGTCCGTGCCCGAAACGTCGGTAATAATGTCATCGTCGTCAAAATCGAAAACCTCAAGGGGCTCTGCCTCTTCTTCCTGCTTTGCGCGAACGGCGGCGGCTCTTTCCTCGGCGTCCTTCTTTGCCTCTTGCGCCATCTTGTGCGCTTGCGCTGCCTCGGCGGCGGTGTCGGCTACGGTCTCCTTGAAGGCGGCTGCCTCTCTTTCGGCATCGGCTACGCGTTGGCGGAGCTCTTCGATCTGCGCCTTGACGTTGCGGATCTCCAGGATCGCGTTTTTGACGTTTGTGATGCAAGCGGCGATCTGGTCATAGTTTTCCTTGTCCTCTACAAAGTGTCCAAAGGATGCCCGTCCGAGCTCGGCGTAAGCCTCTTGCAGCTTGGTCTCTGCCATAGAGAGCTTGACCTGCAGACCTGCCATGTCGGCGGTTTGGTTGATTTTGGTTGCGGCGCGACCTGCAAATGCTCTGATGCCGCCGTAAATTTCTTCCCAATTCATACGTTTTGCTCCTTTTCTTACAAGTTGCGGTGCGTTTTTTCTATAAATAGTATATACCCTTTTGTGCGCGTTGTCAACCGTATAAAAGTAAATTTTTGTGCAAACACTATCCAAAAACCGTTGGATCTGCAAGAAAGGGGTTTTAAAAATGAAAATGAACAAAGATACGTATGCGCGTTTTGCCGATGCCCACGCACCGCGCTCCCCCATTGGCAAGGACTGCCTGTGGGCGTTTTTGGTGGGCGGCGGTATTTGTACCGTGGGGCAGATATTGCACGACGTGTTTCAAAATCTCTGCTCCTTCTCTGAGGAGACCGCGGGAACGTTGACCTCGATCTCCCTCATTCTTGTCGCGGTCATTCTGACCGCCCTTGGTGTTTTTGATAACATTGCCAAGCATGCGGGGGCGGGCACGCTCGTTCCCATCACGGGCTTTGCCAACGCCGTGGTCTCCCCTGCCATTGACAGTCGCGCCGAGGGCTTGGTGCTTGGCGTGGGCGCCAAAATCTTTACCGTTGCGGGCCCCGTTTTGCTCTACGGAACCCTGGCGGGCGCTATCTACGGCGTGATCGATTGGCTCGTGGGAATGGTTTAGCCTTGCGCGTGTGTTGACAATCCCCCAAAAATGTGGTAAAATGATAAAAAACACACGTGGGAAGGAGAGCCACCATGACCTACGAACAAATTCGCCGAGATGCGGAGATACGCACCTATATTGAACGGGCAGATGCCTCCTTGTGCGCGCTGGGCTACACCGAGCACAATCAGGCGCACGTTTGCCGCGTTGCCGAGGAGGCGGGCAGGATCCTTTCTTGCCTCGGGTATTCCGAGCGAGATATAGAGCTTGCCAGAATTGCGGGGTATATTCACGACATCGGCAACGTTATCAACCGCCGCGATCACTGCCAAAGCGGTGCTGTGATGGCGTTTTCCCTCTTGCGTGAGCGCGGATTGGATGCGCGTGACATTTCCGACGTCATAACCGCCATTGGCAACCACGATGAGGGCTCGGGCACTCCCGTAAGTGCCATTGCCGCCGCCCTCATTTTGGCGGACAAGAGCGACGTGCGCCGCTCGCGTGTACGCAACACAGACCCTGCCACCTTTGATATTCACGACCGCGTCAATTATTCGGTCGAGCGCTCTACCTTGACCGTAAACGAGGAAAAAACGCTCCTGACGCTCTCACTCACTATTGATACGGGCATTGGCTCGGTGAGCGATTATTTTGAGATCTTTCTGGAAAGAATGTTACTCTGCCGCCGCGCGGCGGAGCGTCTCGGCTTGCGCTTCCGCTTGGTTGTAAACGAACAGGTCTTGATGTAAAAGAATACAAAAGAACACCGCTCCTTTTTGAAGCGGTGTTCT
>JAZNYU010000019.1:0-12879 GCA_045594605.1 Eubacteriales bacterium | reverse complement strand
ATCAAAGTAGCTTTCCCGTCCTTGATCGTATAGCGGAAATCGGCAGTGGTTGATTCCTGCGACGGAGATCGCTCCGCCTCCAGCTCTTCAATGCGCGATTCGTATTCCGCAACCTGATCCTCGTGTTGCATTTTGATGGTGAGGATCTCTCTTTGGAGCTCAGACACCAGCTTTTGGTAATACGCCGCACGTGCCTCTGCTGCGTCCAATGCGATTTGATCTCCGGACGGAATTTGATTGGTAGAGGTTGTGGAGCTCTCCTCCTCTTCCCCACCCAAACCGTCGGCGCAACCACACAAGACCAAGGATGTGAGCAAGCACGTAGCAATTACTTTTTTCATATTTTTTCTCCTTTCGATGTAGGGTTGTCCTAATGATAACACAAAAGGAGTGTCGAATACAAGCGAAGCATGTAAGGATGAAAAAAATAGTAAAAGGCGCAAAAAAAGAGGTGGAAAAGCAAAAAAACTCTTGACTTTTCTGATGAGATAAGGTATAATATTAAGAGACCAACGGACCATTAGCTCAGTTGGTTAGAGCCACCGGCTCATAACCGGTCGGTCCAAGGTTCGAGTCCTTGTTGGTCCACCACGCAAAGCCACCCGAAAGGGTGTCTTTTTTGCGTGGTGGACCATCAAGCCAAACTCGACCTTGCTCTGCAACGCAGTTGCAGAATAAGGTTCGCATTCCAAGCAAAGCCGACGGGAGCTCGCTCACAGTCGGCGCGCGCAGGAATATTGCCCCGCAGGGGCAACGTCCTTGATGATGTATTTTCGCTTTTCTATTTACTTTTCCATTTTGATATGATATAATAAATTGATTAACGTATCCTTTCCAAACTAAACTTTGCCTTGGAGAAATCAAAATGAAACTAAAAAATAAGATTTTATCGCTTTTTTTAGCCCTTTTTATTCTTTTTGGAATGGTTCCAACAACATTCGCAAGCACTGCTTCCCAATCGGCAATCGCTGCCGTTGATGAAGATTTTAACGGCCTGCCCATCGGTTTGGAGCCCGACGGATGGACGGTTGAACCCATTGGTCGCACCGATGCGGGCGTTAAGATTGTCTCAGCTCCAAAAAAAGCACAAGGAGATAACGCTATGCGTATTGAGGATAATTCAACTGAATATGCCAATCCCGCTCGCGTAACCAAAACCTTTGCGTCTGCTGCTGACGTAGAGCTTTGCTTTGACTACTACCTCGAAAGTGTTTCAGGCGCGAACGCTTTGGGCATTTGCAAGGACGGTATTGCAACCAATCAAAAAAGAGTGAACCTTGGTATCTTCCCCAACGGGGACGGCAGTGCTACACTCAAATACTACAATCCCCAAACAAAATGGGTGGCAACTGCTAAAAAAGATATGCAAAAGGAAACTTGGTATTCCTTTAAGATTGTGTCAAAAGCCAATTCCGACACGGCTGACGTTTATGTGAACGGTGAGAAGATTGGCTCGGTTTGGGCTGACCAAAGAATTGCAACTGTCGACCGCATTGTCTTTCATACCAACAACAAAGCAAGCATCAATGACGTATTTTTGATTGACAACGTTAAGGTAATTGGCCCTGCCGTTGTTAGAGATTATCCCGTAGTTGTTTGCAACAGCGGCAAATTTGGATTTACTGCTACCCTTTCTCACCTATCAAATCTTAAATTCGCCCTCCTTTCGGGCGATGCATACGGCATTTATATTGCTGCCAAAGAGGATGGCGCGCTTTGCTATCGCCGTGATAACCGTTGGATTGAATTCAGCGCCGCAGGCGCCGTTTGCACCAATCAAGAAATGAAAATCGTTGTGGATTTGCCCGAAGGACGCAACGTTGATTATGCACGCGTATATGTGAACGGCACTTACGTTGGTATGGCGATTTACACCAACAAATGCACAACTGTAACCGCTATGCGCTTTGAAACCGAAGGCGACGTTCGTATAACCGAAGTTTGGTCGGATACCTCGAATGGCATCATACAAATGCCTTCCCGTACGGAAAGTGCACCCACGGTATACGTTCCCGAGGTCGTCGCCTCCTCGCCCCTTTATTGCCCCCTTGATTATAATCCTTCTATCGGCAAGATGAGCACATACACCGAAGATTGCTACGTTGACACCAATAACAATAGCGTTGGCGTAGATCTTGGATATAAGCAACCTATCAACGCGATTCGTCTGTATGATAGCGATGCTGAAGTTGCTTCGCGTGCCAATCATTTCACTCTTTGGCAGAGCGATGACAACAAAAATTGGACGGAGATACGCGGTTTTCAATTTAATCGCATCACCGAGGATGGCAAATGCCAAATTCTGTTCGAGTTCTCGGGCGTGGAAGCGCGCTATGTAAAAATCAATACTACAAAATACAATGAGGTCGCAAGCATCTATTTGAGTGATTTGTCTGCCTGCGTTCGCGCAGAGCGCCGCATCGCTCGTCAGTGGAAGATGGCAGGCACACCAATGCAAGCTTTGGGTGATTCCTCCCCCGCTACAACGCCTATGGAACAAGTGTTTGTGCAGAACGCTTTGACCGTTACAAAAGGTGACAGCGTCGGTATTTGGTTTGGTATTCACTCCGAGGTCGAGGCGATTGCGCTTTGCGGCAATGGTCTTGAAAATCTCGGCAAGGATGCATTCGAACTCTATTACAGTAACGATAATATCACTTATACAAAAATTGAGAACACCACTTTGAGCCGTGGAGAAAACACTTGGAGACTGACGTTTGACAGTATAAAATGCGGTTATCTCAAGCTCTATGCGGCTGACGATATGAGCATTTTCCTTTCGAGCCTTGCAGACGGTATTTCGGCGTATTCCTCGCGCGAAGTGAACACAGGTCACGTTATGCAATCGACCGACAGAGGTGCGGACGGTGACTTTTACGTAATGCCCGACGGTACACTTGTAGCGTCCTACAACGGCTTTGCCTCCAAGGTTGGCACTTCGGGTGGCGGTGATGCATCCGATTCTTCGTTGAACGCTTTCACCTCCACCGACAGCGGATATACTTGGGGCGACGGCAAAAGCTTTTTGATCAAAAGCGAAGGCAGCCTCAACGTGCTCAACCCAACCTATATTTGGCTTGCGGGCGGCGAGTTGGGACTTATTTACATTGAAAAAGAAGCAACGGAAATCGCTAACATTTATATTCGCCGCTCTATCGATAACGGATTGACTTGGGGAGATGCCCAACGCATTACTGATGAACCTCAGGGATATTCCATTACCTCTAGCGGACACCGTGTTCTGCGTCTTTCCACAGGTCGTATCTTATTGCCCGTTGGTTATTCCGCTACTGTAAACGATGTGTACGGTTCAGATCGTGCCATTGGTTACGTTTGGTACTCCGACGATGAGGGTCACACTTGGCACCGCTCCCTTGATGCCCTCACGCTTCCCCACGCAGCTCTTGAACCCTCGGTGGCAGAACTCAAAAACGGGAATATTTTGCTTTCTTTGCGTACACGCGAGGAACGTGTTATTTACCAATCCATTTCCACCGACGGTGGCTTGACTTGGGCACAACCCGTCAAGATTGATATTCAATCCCCCAGCGCTACCAACACGGTTATGCGCTTGCCTGCAACGGGTGATATTGCCCTTTTCTGGAACAACGATTTTTCGGAGAAAGGAACCGACAGACGCCCCTTGACAGTGGTTCTCACCTCTGACGACGGATTGAGTTACCACAATCTTCGCAGTTTGGTAGACTGTGATTATCCCACTCCTTGGCCAAGCGTGGCTTTTTATGGCAGAAGCGTATTCTTAATGCACGGAAACGAAACACACGTGCGTGTGTTTGATATTGCAACACTCTATTACACCACGTCGGGCAAAGTAACCACTGCCGACCTGCCAAATGCCATGACCCCTGTGGCAGTGCTTGACCAAACGAGCGGTTGGCTGACGGGTGTGAGTGAGACAATGCAATATTCGCTTGACGGCGGCAAGACGTGGGTATTTGCAGGTGGAACGAGTGTGCTCCTTGACCTTGCAAAAATAAATGCGACCGAAATTTTGATTAAAGATATCGGCACGGCTGACACTGCTCCCTCCGAGGTGCAAAGCATTGCAATCCAAAAGGATGCGCCTATCACACCTCCTCAAAGCGAGCCCTCTGCCCCCTCCAATCCCACAAACACTCCCGACCAAAACAAAAAACCGACCCTCGGTGCGAGCGCAATTGCCGCAATCGTGATCGGTTCTGTGCTGGTTGTTGGTGCAATCGGTTTTGTAACCTATACTCTGTTCAAGAGAAAAAGAAAAGCATAATACACATCGGGAAGATTGATCCATACGGTCAATCTTCCCGATTTTGTTATTTTTGAATGGATTTTTCCAAAAATTCGTTAATATCCCCAAGCATTTTATCGTTGGGGAGATTGCAGAGGTCGAGGTCGGCGTCATCATAGACCTTTTGGCGCTCCTCCTCGGGGATGTCTCGTCCGTATTGCTTGCGCAATTCACCAAAGCGCGCGTTGATGCGGGCGATCTCCTCTACACTTTCTTTGTTGTGGAAGATGGTCATGTGCCCATCCTGCCCTGCATCGCTCATGGGATAAATGACGACGTTGGGATTGGTGATTTCATCCTTGTGTGCCACAATACCCGTGACGTCATAGCGCACGAGCTCGTCGCCCGTGCCGTGCACGAGCATGACGGGAATGCCTGCACGATTGATACCGTCGGTGGCGGTCAGGGTTGCGTATTTGCCAAAGAGGAACAGATTTTCGAGATAAGCAAACGGGCGCAAAAGTGCGGTCGCCTTGCCCATGGTCACGCCTGCAAAGCGCATCATCATTTGAATGGAATCGGAATACCCCGCAATGCTTGCCGAGGCTTTGACGTTGTGGTCAAAATAGAGTCCTGCGGCAACGGCGTATCCGCCCCAGCTATGCCCCATCAGGCACACGGGGAGTTGGTTCAGCGTTTCATCGCTCTCGACATAAGATAGAGCCGCATGCAAGTCAAGCGCGGATTGGATCAGCCCCATCGTTCCCGTGCCCTCACTGGTGCAAGAGCCCGTAGCATCGTAAGCAAACACGCGCCAGCCGTGGTCGACCATCCAGGTGATCTCTTGCATATAGCTTTCGTGTCCACTGTGGATACCGTGCGCAAACACAAGGAGTCCCTTGGTGTTCTCCTCGCCAAAAATATAGCCCTGCAGGCGGTTTTTGCCCGAATAAAAGGAGACGTTTCGGCGCGGATAGGCATCCTTATAATGGTCGTAGAAATAGTCCATTACGGGATAGGTGGGATATTCGCCGCGGTGGAAATTTTGCTTCATGATCAGATGTGTGGCAACAAACGTCACAATAAAGAAAAGCAGCAGAACGGAAAGAAGAATGGGAATCAACATAGTATCACTCCTTGGTAGGTTTCTGTCTTTATTATACCATTCGGGAGAGGAAAATACAAGGACTATTTTCCTTTTTTGTATCCCCTATCCTCAAAAAAGCGTGCAAGCAGGGTGAGCGTGAAGAAAAAGAGAGAGATCCCGTCGGCAATTTTGATCATCAGGTATGCTGAAAATGCCCACAAAACCCACAAAAAAAGAAAGGTGCAGCCACGCAGAATCGCCCCCGTTTTTTGCGGTGTGGTAAAGGATAGGAGCGCGCATTCCAGCATCCTGCCGCCGTCAAAGGTTTGAATGGGCAACAGATTGAGCGCACCGAGAAGGAGCGAGGCACAGGAAAAGGCAATGGTAAGCCTTGTGTGCGACCAAAAAAGCGAACCTATAAGCGAAAAAACAAGGCTTGTAAGCGGTCCTGCCATACATAGGAGCCACTCTTCCCCATAGGAAAGGATGCGTCCTTTGACGTCGATGCGCGCGCCGAGAAGATCAAAGCGCATGGCGCGAATGGGGATGTGCAAGCATTTTGCCGCCACAAGATGCCCGACCTCGTGGAGTGCCGCCGCCAAAAGGCTCATTGCGGCAATTCCGCTTTTGTCGATAAAAAGCATCCATAACAGATAGATCAGGGCAAGGGGTTGGATGAGCAGGCGTTTTCGTTTCACGGTTTCTTACCTCGTTTTTTTGATACAACCTATGAAAAAGAAATTTGGGATATGCGAAAAGCACGGCTGACACAGGAGTCTGCCGTGCTTTCTTTTTACAAAAACAGTTTGCGGTATTGCTTGCCTGCAAAGGCTGCCTCAAGGGTGGGCATCAAGAGCGAAAAATCTGCCACAAGGGAGTGCGGCTTTTTTTCGGGATCGTCCTGATGCATAGGCACAAAATACACACATTTGCGTGAGAGCATTGTGGCGATGTTCTTCAGGTTGGCAGACAGTGCATCGTTGGATGCGAGTGCCAAGATCATTGGTCGGTCACACCGCAGGTGCGCCTTTGCCGCCATGCAGACTGCCGTATCGGTAATGCCATTTGCCAATTTGGCAAGCGTGTTCCCCGTGCAGGGGGCTACGATAAGGGCATCCAGCGAGATCTTCGGCCCGAGCGGCTCGGCATCGGGGATGGTGTGTATGATGGGACGGTTACAAAGTGTTTCGAGCTCCCTTTGCAGATTTTGCGCCGTTCCAAAGCGTGTATCGGTGGTGTAAACGGTCTCGCTGACGATGGGTTGCACCTCGTAGCCTGCCGCAAGTAAGTTTTTGAGTTCTTTTAGTGCGTGCGCGTGCGTGCAAAACGAGCCGCACAAAGCATATCCAAGCATACGTTTTACCCGTTTTCCTCTCTCAAAAGTCAGAACGCCGTGGCGTCTGTAAGAATCGAATGTGCCACCTCACCAAGGATCACCCCTGCGCTCTCGGGCGCACATTTGCCGGGGAGTGCCGTTGCCCAGATGGCGCGCAGTCCAAGCGCCTCCGCCGCCTGCATATCGATGCCGCCGGGGGCGGATGCAAGGTCGATCAAAAGACAATCCTTGGGTAGTGTTTGTAAGGTCGAGCGCCCCAACAGGCGACTTGGCACGGTATTGAAAATGACGCGCGTGTCCTTGTCAAACAGAAGATCTCTCCCTTCAAACAGCGGTTTGGAAGAATGCCCTGCAAGCTCGGCGCGTGTGCAAGCAGAGGGGCGGCGGGCATAAACGGTGACCCCTGCGCCAAGCGCCCCAAGCTTTGCCGAAAGCACCTCCCCGATCCTGCCATAGCCGATGACGGCGACCTTGGTATCATTCAGAACAACGGGAAGCTCTCGCATAGCGATCTCAATCGCCCCCTCGGCGGTGGGTAATGCGTTTTTTAGCTGCAGGATCTCGCTCTCAAAGTAGTCGATATAGTGAACATTCTCTTTCCTTGCGCGCCTCTGCAAGGTCTCACCAAAGCGACCGACAAGCCATAGCTTATCGGGGGCGGCACAAAAAAGCGTTTCCATCCGAACCCCTTCCCCGCCCGCAAGGAGCGGTGTGGAGAGATGCGTGCCATCGATGGACGTTGGGAGTGGGAGCATCAGAACGTCAACGTCCGAGAGCCACTCGGCTGCCGTCTTTGCAAATACGGCGGCACTGTCGCCCTCACGTCTGCCCCATTCGCGCACGTCATATCCAAGACGAATCAGCTCGCGCGCTGCAAAATCCATTCGTTTATCTCCGCCCAAAACGGCAACTGTGTGCTTTTGCATGTTCTGCCTCCCGACATCATTCGATACATTGTCAGTATATGAAAAAAGCCTCGTTTCGACACAGAAACAAGGCTTATTTCACAAAAAAGGTGATGGGGTCGGACACGTGGACGATATTTTGGAAAAGGTCTGCGTTCTCGATAAAACGAAGCAGCTTTTCCTCGGTTACGTAAACCGCCGCGTGCTCTCCCCAAAGGTGAGGAACAGACGTGCTTTGGGAATTGGCAAAGCCTGTGTCGCCAATGATGACGTATTTGGCGGCATCCAGCATTTTGTGCATCTTGTCCGCGATTTGCGACTGCGGAACCGAGCCGTTGATATAGGTAAAGACTTCCCCACCGACCTTGACGCTAAAGAGGAGCGCATCGTGCCGATCGTGCGGCATTGCGGTGTGGTCAAAGGCAAGGACCTTGATATCCTCAATAGCGAGCTCATCCGCGCCGAATACAACTGTGATGCCGTGGCGTTCTGCCTCTTTTGTCAACTGATTGGCAATGGCTCGCTCCTCGTCGTCGATCGGATGCGGCAGATGTAAGGTTTTAACACGTATGCGCCGTGCCATAGATGCGATAAAATAAGTATCGCGATTGTGATAGTGCGTCAGAATCAGGTCATCCAGCTCGGTGCTGCGCAATTCGTTTGCAATTTCAATAATCTGCATACCTCCCGTTGCCGTACCGTCGGAAAAGTCTACCACTACGCTCTTTTCCTTGTTGGTGAACAGAAGCAGATCTCCGCCGCTTGCGTGGACGAGTGTAAAGGACGTTCCGCGATTTGGCACGTAGGTTACGGCAAGCGAGGTCAGAACGGTGATGAAAGAAGGCGCCAGAGGCAAAAGAAGCCACCTCTTTACTTTTTTCAGTCTTGCCACCGCTATAAAAATGAGGGCAAGCAGCGTTACAAGTGCGCAAATTTGCGAAAAGATATCGTTGAGCGGTATGAGTATTCCCTCAATATTAGAAAACCATTCGGTGATCTCGAGAGAAACATCCCCAGCAAGGGCGGCAAGCACGCTTGCTTGCGGGATCAAAAGGGTTATTGCCGAGAAAATGAGCAAAAGGTTTGTTGGAATGGTGAGTGCCAGAGTTGCCGGAAGTGACATCAAAGACATTTCGCTAAAGAAGCGCGCTTGCAGATAAATGAGCGCGATGTTTGCCGCAAGACCGACAACAACGGCTGTGATTGCGGCGGAAATGGCTTTGATCCATTTTGGGGAAAGTGGGAGTTTGTCGTAAAGAAGCTCCTGCACGCTATCAAATGCGGGCAAAAAGACGATGATGGCGGCTGAGGCAACAAAAGAGAGCCACATGCCGATATCCAACACGGCGTTTGGCGAGAATAGGAGCATAATTGCCAGAACCACACTGATTGAGGTGAAGGAATCATAGTCGGTGTTCCAATAGTAGCCAAGCGTCAGGACGCCAAACATCAATACTGCGCGTGCAATAGACGGAGATGCACCCGTGAAGAACAAATAACCAAATGCGATCACACAAACCGTGATGGAGCGGATGCGCTTGGGACATGCAAGAAGGCGTAAAAAATTTTCAAACACAAAGATCAGAACAGAAACGTGCATGCCGCTGAGTGCCAGAATGTGCG
The DNA here is from genome assembly GCA_045594605.1 of Eubacteriales bacterium. Lineage (GTDB taxonomy): Bacteria > Bacillota > Clostridia > Oscillospirales > CAG-272 > UMGS1865. The sequence continues at coordinate 3,700 of JAZNYU010000019.1, read as the reverse complement.
TGACGCCGACTCTTTGAAAGTGTAGGGACGTATCTCCCGAAAGGTGGTCGCGCGATCCAAGCAGAAGTGCCGCGGCAAACTTGCCCGCTTCCCCACCGATGGCTTGCTCCAGGTGGTATGAGGCGGCAAAGTTCCACTGCGAGAGCTTGACACGCAGGGAGAAGCCATCGTTTTCGATCAACTCGCAATTCTTCATGTCATCCGAATAGATGCAAAGAAGAATTCCATCCTTGAGGGCGTTGATCTCCTCATTCTCCATATATTTGGTCTCAAAGGGTGCGCCCACGCCCGAGAGGCGGAAGGAGTCCCCCACCTGCAGGCTGGTGGCGTATGGGAACAGAAGTCGCACGTCGGCGCGGCAACGCTTGCCGTTGATCTTGTGGATCTCGGCAGTCAGCACGCTTTGATAGGGCTTGCCGACCTCGCGTTCCAGAATAATCCCCTCGACAACGCAATCCTCTCCAATGCGGTCCTGCCAATTTTGGTAGCGGACGTGGAAGAAGAGATAGGACGAAAGGAGTGCCAGCGAGAGCGCGAGCAAAACAAGGATCGCCAAAAAGAGCGCGCGTTTTTTCTTCCTAAAAAAGAGAAAAATCAGGACAAGGAGTGATAAAATGGCGAGGATGGTGCATATCAATTGAACAGTTGCGCTCATCGAACGCGCGATAACTGCCTCCGCGGCAAAAGCGCAACAGGCAAGGGCGAGCGGTCGCTCGCGGAAAATATGCATCAAAACACCCCCTTTTTATCCAAAATTATGCAAAAAACTGTCAAAAATGCAATTCTTTTGCCGAATAATGAAAAAAATTCTTGACAAAACGCACTTTTTATTGTATAATGTACGGGATGGGCAAATGCCCGATCATTACCCAAAAAACAAAATTGTTGGAGGACATAAAATTATGTTTGAAACTCTGAAGAACCTGCTCGTAGAAGAGCTGCAGCTCAACCCTGACGAGATCACTCTCGAGTCTGATCTTGCAAATGACCTTGGTGTCAACTCTATCGAGCTTGCTGATATGATTATGATCTGCGAAGATAAGTTCGGCGTTGAAATCAAAGATGAGGACATCTTCAAGTTCGTAAACGTTGGCGACGTTGTTAAGTTCTTGGAAGAAAACGCTACAAATCGATAATCGAATACTTGCATATAAATGCGGCCTTGGAGTCCCGAGGTCGCTTTTATATTGCCTGCAACACCTTTTCCATTATATAACGACTGTCGAAAAATGTCAAGATATGCGAGAAAATCCGGTAAAATATTTGGTTTTTGGTTGCATTTTCCTCTTTTGTTTGATATAATAAAGGTAATTCATTGCAAAGGAATTTTTTAGTATGAGAATGAGAAGAAAAAAGCACGGTGCTGAAAGAATTGCCGCGTGCTCTGAAATTTTGATCCCTGCCCCCATCTCCCCTGCGGCGCACCCGCAATCCTTCTTCGGTGAGGAGCGTCCCGTGTGCCTTGAGATCGGTTGCGGCAAGGGAGATTTTGCCGTTGGAATGTCGGCAAAGCATCAGGACCTGAACTTTATTGCCATGGAGCGCGTCCCCGACGTGGCTTGTCTGGCACTTGAAAAGGCAATGGCGGCAAAGGACTCCAGATCCGATAACCTGCGCTTCCTCATTGGCGACGCACGCAATCTTACCGAGTATTTTCTGCCCCACTCCTTTGATCGCATCTACCTCAACTTCAGCGATCCGTGGCCCAAAAAAGGATATGCCAAGCGCCGCCTGACACATCGCGGCTTTCTTGAACTGTACCGCTCTTTGCTTGCCCCAGGTGGTCTTTTGATCCTGAAAACTGACAACGAAGGTCTGTTTGATTTCAGCTTAGAGGAGTTTGAAGCCATGGGACTGACCATCGAGTGGCAAACACGCGATCTGCACGCATCTGAGGCAGCTGCCGAGAACGTGATGACAGAATACGAGCGCCATTTTTCGGAGCTTGGACAAGTCATTTATTCGGCGCGTGTCCGTTTTTGAGGTGAAACGATGCTCAAAGATTTACTCAAATCCTCTCGCAGCTATCGCAGCTTTGACGAGCGTGTGAAGATCTCTCCCGAGCAGCTTGCCGATTGGGTGGACTGCGTGCGCTATGCGCCCTCCTCCATCAATTTGCAAATGCTCAAGTTTTGTGCGGTAACAGATGAAATACTTTGTGCGCGTCTGCTTGGCGGCACGCGCTGGGCGGGTAAAATTACGGATATGAAACTGCCGCCCGACGGTCACGCGCCCGTGGCGTATATCGTCATTTGTGCAGACACAGACGTTGTTCCCTCTGCCGAAAGGTTTGATAAGGACGTTGGCATTTGTGCCCAGACGATTATGCTCGCCGCTGCCGAGGCAGGCTTTGGCGGCTGCATGCTCGGCTCATTCTCCCCCGATATATTCAAGGAAACATTGAAACTTTCCGACAATCTTATCCCCAGACTCGTTTTAGCTCTCGGCAAGCCCGATGAGCGCGTGGGATTGGTAGGACCTGCCCCCGACGGCAGTGTGACCTACTATCGCGAGGGCGGTATTCACTACGTGCAAAAACGAACGCTGGAAAGCATTTTGATTCAAAAATAACGAAAGGCGATCTCCTTTATGATACAAGAATCAAACGGCGTGCTGATCGTCAACAAGCACGCAGGTGTGACGTCGCATCACATTGTAAACGTTGTGCGCCGTCTTTATAATACGCGCCGTGTGGGACACGCGGGCACGCTCGACCCGATGGCTACGGGTGTGCTTGTGGTGCTGATCGGTCGCGCGGCAAAGGCATCGGAGTATCTCTCGCACGATGCCAAGCACTACCGCGCCACTCTGCGCCTCGGTTTGACGACCGACACCGAAGATACTACAGGAGCGGTTTTGACGACCTCGGAGAATATCCCCTCTTTTGAGGAAGTAGAAGCGATCCTTCCCCGTTTTCGCGGCAAGATCTTACAAACGCCGCCAATGTACAGCGCACTCAAGGTTGACGGACAAAAGCTTGTCGATCTTGCCCGCCGCGGCGAGGTGATCGAGCGCGAGGCACGCGAAATTGAGATCTTCTCTCTTGATGCTACCCCCACCGACAACAAATATGAGTATATTCTTGACGTACATTGCTCGGGTGGCACGTACATCCGCACGTTGTGCGCCGACATTGGTGCGGCTCTCGGTTGCGGCGGTGCGATGGCATCCTTGGAGCGCGGCGAGGCTTGCGGCTTCGACCTCTCGATTGCGCACACCCTGGAAGAAATAGAAGCCTTGACCGAGGAAGAGCGAATAAATCTGCTCATTCCCACCGAGCGTCTTTTTGCAGATCTGCCCACGGTTCGACTCCCTGCCTTTTTTGAAAAGCTCTCTCGCAGCGGCTGCGAGATCTACCTCAAAAAGATCGGAGTGAGCTTCCCCGTTGGCACACGCGTTGCGATGTGTGACCAGGGCGGTGCTTTCTTCGCTCTTGGCGAGGTTGGCGAGTTCAAGGGCGGTGTTGCCATTAAGGCGATTAAACTGTTTGCGCTATAATGAATTGCCCCTTTCCGCTTGGAAAGGGGCTTTTTTGCTCTTTTTAGGAGAAAAATCAACCGTTGTTTGTTTTTTGTCAAAAATGCGTCTATTGTACTCAACCGCCGATTGTGGTATAATAGAAATAACGAAAACGGCGGTTTAGTTGCCGATGCAAAGGAGAGGATGCTATGAACGTAAAAGCACTGGGAAAACAGATTAC
>JAZNYU010000018.1:0-6542 GCA_045594605.1 Eubacteriales bacterium | reverse complement strand
GAGATCACCAGCCGCGACAACCTCAAATTAAGGGGCATTTATTATCCCAACAACAGTGACGTCACCGTTATTTGCGCGCACGGGTATACAAGTCACGCCGAGCGCGAGTGGGCGTTTCCCGGGTTGTTTTACCTATCACTGGGTTACAACGTCTTGATTCCCTATCAAAGAGCGCACGGCTTGAGCGAGGGGAAATACATCGCTTTTGGTGCCTTGGAGCATATCGACATGGTCGACTGGGTAAAAAAGATCAACGAGCTGACTCCCGATGGAAAGATCGTTATTCACGGCTTGAGCATGGGCGGCGGAATCGTGTTGGATCTCTCAAAGCTTGAAATAGAGAACGTCAAGTGTTTGATTGCCGACGCCCCGAGCATCAGCATCGAGCAATTTTTCAAAAACGTATCGAAAGAGTTTTTCAAAAAGGACTCCGAAAAGATCGCATCCTATGCGATCAAGCGCTTTCAAAAAGAGTTTGGGTGTGCCGCAGGAGATTTTGAGGCCGTCAAGATCGTTTCTGCTTGTCGCTATCCGCTTCTTCTTTCTGCCGGCAGCAACGAGTGCCAAGAGGAGCTGTTTGAAACCATCCAAAAAGCCAACCCCAACCAAACGGAGATCGTCATTTTGCCCGGTTGCAATCACGGCAACGGAATGTACAAACAGACCGAACTTTACCAAACAAAGATCAAAGAATTTCTGCAAAACCATTTGTCCTGACAAAAAAGAGCACAAATGCCCGATCAATTTTGCAAAGGAGCTTGCCTTATGAAAAAATGGAACACTTTTTTGAATACGCTTATGGTTGCCCTTGTTGGCGCATTTTTGGGAAATAGTGCGTACGTTGTTTGGGATTTTTACGCACATCCCGAGCAATACGCCGCACAGTCTGCTCCGTGGTACACAAGCATTTTGTTCTACGGCGTGTTTACTCTTTTGGGGCTTTTGATCTGCCTTTTGATAAAAGCCGTCATCAAACGCAAAAGGGGAGTATAATGTATTTCACAACACCCACTCAAAACGGTGGGTGTTGTTTTTATATGTAGGTCAGATATTTCTTCAATTTTATGCAAATAATCAATCAGCCTGTCATCGTCGCTATCGCTCCTTGGTTTTTCCTCGCTCCTCGCTCGAAAAAACTTCGACTTCGGTCGGCACTCACGTCTTCCTTCGCTCAGGATGACATATAGAAAGTCAGAGAAGCTTTTTTTAAAAATATTGTCCGATAAAATGTAAGAAAGGAAACTTTCACAAAATTACGCTATCCTATTTACTTTTCGACAGTTTTGTGGTATACTCTATATAATTCGACCGAGAAGGAGATTTGAAACGATGAAAAAGATTTTGATTGCTTGTTTGGTGACCGCGTGCGTGATTGCCATTTGCGCTTGCCAAAAAAAGCCCCAAGAGCCGCTTGACACCGAAAACCCCTATTTTACGGGCAAGGTGATTGAAATTTTGGATAAAGGCTGCCTGATGGAAGTCACCAACTCCGGCAACGGCACGTTCCCCATTGGCGAAAAGATTATTGTGAACACCAACATTCAAAATGCTCCCAAATTCGATGTTGGAGACCATTTGCGCATCTCCTTTGACGGCAAGGTGGCACTCTCTTATCCCGGGCAGGTGCTCAACGTTTACTCGGTCGTCAAGACCGATGCCAACGGCAATCCTTAAGTCTCAAAAAAATCAAAACGGCAGCTCGCTTTTTTTGCGATATGTCGTTTTTTATTTGCAAAAAAACGTGTCACCCTATTTACTTTTGGAATATCCTGTGGTATAATGAGAGTAATCAACATTCGGCAGATGGGTATGGTGATCAAATGAAAGAAAAGCTGAAAGAAACGATCAAAAAAATAGTCCAATTTCTTCTCAATCCGCGCTTTGTTTTGTGCTTTGGATTGGCGTGGATGATTACAAACGGTTGGTGCTACATATTCATTGGCGTGGGCACGTTTTACGAGATTGGTTGGATGTTTGCCGTGGGCAGCACCTATCTGGCATTTTTGTGGCTTCCATTCACACCCGAGAAACTCATCACTGTCCCCATTGCAATCGGCTTTTTGAAATGGATTTTCCCCAAGGATGAAAAAACGCTCGCGGTCCTGGAGCAAATGTACAAAAAGGCAAAGGACGCCCTCAAGAGCAAAAAGAAAAAGAAAAAAGAGGCGGAGTCGCAATTGCAAAGCGAGCAATCAGACGACGATACCGCTTGCTAAAAAACGGCTGCCGAGCGGTAGCCGTTTTCTCTTTTTTCAACTGTTGGATACCCCCTTGACAAGCGCGCGGATATATGATATAATAAAGGCAGAGGAACGGGCGCAAGCCCGTATTTTACTGTCATTAACCTTTTTGGGAGGTCATATATGAATTACAACGTTATCATCATTGGTGCGGGTCCCGGCGGCGTTTTTTCCGCGTATGAGCTTGCAAAGCTCGATCCCACTCTCAAAATTGCCGTTTTCGAGGCAGGACACGCCCTTGCAAAGCGCAAATGTCCCATTGACGGCGAGAAGATCAAGAGCTGCATTGGCTGCAAGAGCTGCTCCATTATGAGCGGTTTTGGCGGTGCAGGTGCTTTTTCGGATGGCAAATACAACATCACCAACGATTTTGGCGGCACACTTTACGAATACATCGGCAAAAAGACTGCGCTGGATCTAATGAGATACGTTGACGACATCAACATGCTCTATGGCGGCGAGGGCACAAAGCTCTATTCCACCGCAGGCAGCAAATTCAAAAAGATCTGCATGCAAAACGACCTGCACCTGCTGGATGCATCGGTTCGCCATCTCGGTACCGATATCAACTACGTTGTATTGGAGAACCTTTATAACCATCTTCGTAACAAGGTCGATTTCTTCTTTGATACCCCCGTCGAGCACATCGCGCGTGAGGCGGACGGCGGCTATCGCATTTATTGCGGCAAAAAGGAATACACGGCAGAGAAGTGCATCATCTCGGTTGGCCGCAGCGGCTCCAAGTGGATGGAGACGGTTTGCCGCGAGATGGATATTCCCACCGAGTCGAGCCGCGTGGATATCGGCGTCCGTGTTGAACTCCCCGCCGAGGTATTCTCGCACCTGACCGATGAGCTTTACGAAAGCAAGATCGTTTACCGCACGCCCAAGTACGGCGACAAGGTGCGCACCTTCTGCATGAACCCCCGTGGCGCGGTTGTTAACGAGAACACTAATGGCATCATCACCGTAAACGGACACAGCTACGAGGATCCCGAAAAGCACACCAATAACACTAACTTTGCATTGCTCGTTGCAAAGCACTTCTCCGAGCCCTTTAAGGATTCCAACGGCTACGGCGAATCCATCGCGCGCCTGAGCAATATGCTTGGCGGCGGTGTTATCGTGCAACGCTTTGGCGACCTCATTCGCGGTCAACGCTCCACGGCAAAGAGAATTGAGGAGTCCTTCGTTACTCCTACGCTCAACGCAACTCCCGGCGACCTCAGCCTCGTGCTCCCCAAGCGCATCCTTGACGGCATTATTGAAATGCTCTACGCGCTTGATAAGATCGCTCCCGGTACCGCAAACGATGATACGCTCCTCTATGGCGTAGAAGTCAAATTCTACAATATGGAGGTCAAGGTCAACGAGCGCCTCGAAACCAAATACGAGGGACTCTATATCATTGGCGACGGCAGCGGCATCACCCACTCTCTCTCTCACGCATCCGCCAGCGGTGTGTATGTAGCAAGACAGATTGCAGGGGAGAACTAAATAGCAAAATAAAAACAGCTCACCGATCGGTGAGCTGTTTTGCGTTATGTTCTTATTTTGCCATTGCAGAGGCGTTGTAGTATTTCAAAATTTTCACTGCCTTTTCGTTGGGCTCAAAGTAGAGAGCGTAGCGTTTTCCACTATCGGCATCGTTCCAATGGGCAACCCAAAGGTTTTCGGCATCTGCTGCGGATGCTGCAAAAACAGTGGTTTCTGCTTCGAATGCTTCAATTTTAGATTGGGTTTCTTCTTTGACGGGGAAGATCGCGGAGAGGTTTTGAATGCGAACCTCCATCATCTTTTTGCGTGTACGGTTGCCAAGAATACGGCTGACGGTGAGCGCGCCCGAGAAGAAGGAGTACTCATATTCTACCTGCGTATATCTCCAGGTCAACCAAATGATGAACCAAAGGGAGAGGGGAATGAAGCACAAAAAGGGCAACAGAATTTTGGTCATGGAGCCAATTGCAAAAACAATTGCCACGTATAGTGCGTATGCCACAATAAAGAGCAGTTTTTTTGTTTTGAGTGCTTTGTTGTTCGCTTCGGCAACGGTATATTCAAAGGGAGCGCCGCTCGAACCAAATCCGGAATCGCTGTTCATGATCAGTACCTCCAAAAATGTTTTCCTCATTATACCACAAAAAGCGGGATTTGTCAACTGCTCCCGTGGCATTTGTCAAAAATATCATCCAATGGTTTATCGTGGGGGCAAATTTCATATACATTTGCTATTGACTTTCCCCCTGCAATCTATTATAATTAAAGATGAACCAAAACAGACAGAAAGGTGGACCTTTTATGAAAGCTGTTATCACCGTAACGGGTAAGGATACCGTTGGAATTATTGCCGACGTGGCGGCAGTTTGCGCAAAATACCGCGCAAATATCCTGGACATTACGCAAAGCGTACTCTCTGAATATTTTGCTATGATTATGCTGGCAGACATTGACGCCTTGGACGTTGAATTTGCCGATTTTGCCGATGCCCTGACAAAGCTTGGCGAGGGCAAGGGACTGATGATCCACGCGATGCACGAGGATATTTTTAACACCATGCATCACATTTAAGAGGTTGGCAAAATGATCAATACGCAAGACGTTTTAGAAACCATCAATATGATCCGCGAGGAAAACCTCGACATACGCACCATCACCATGGGCATCTCCCTGTGGGATTGCGTCAGCGAGGACGTGGATCGTCTTTGTGATAAGATCTACGATAAGATCACCACGCGTGCCGAAAAGCTTGTGGCAACGGGCAACGACATTGAAAAGATGTACGGCATCCCGATTGTCAACAAGCGTGTATCGGTAACGCCTATTTCTCTGGTAGGCGGCGCGGCATCCCCCGAGGGGTATCTCAAAATCGCACACACCCTGCAACGCGCGGCAGATACGCTTGGCATCAACTTTATCGGTGGCTTTTCGGCATTGGTGCAAAAGGGCATGACCGTAGGTGCTAAAAACCTCATCTCCATCATTCCAGAAGCGCTTTCCGAAACGAGAAACGTATGCTCCTCTGTCAACGTTGCCTCCACCAAAGCGGGTATCAACATGGACGCCATCGCCCTGATGGGTTCTGCCATCAAGCGTGCGGCATACCTGACACGTGATGAAAATTCCATCGCCTGTGCAAAGCTCGTTGTGTTTGCAAACGTGCCCGAGGATAACCCGTTTATGGCGGGTGCATTCTGCGGCGTTGGCGAGCCCGAAGCAGCCATCAACGTAGGCGTCAGCGGCCCCGGTGTTGTGGCATCTGCCATTCGTCGCGCGGGCGACTGTAATCTCTCGGAGCTTGCAGACGTCATCAAAAAAACTGCATTTAAGATCACACGTGTGGGTCAACTCGTGGCAAACGAGGCGGCACGCCGCCTGGATACACCCTTCGGTATTGTCGACCTCTCCCTTGCTCCCACACCTGCAATTGGCGACTCGGTGGCATACATCCTTGAGGGCATGGGACTGGAGTCCTGCGGCGCACACGGCACCACAGCGGCACTTGCCATGCTTAACGATGCCGTCAAAAAGGGTGGCGTTATGGCATCCTCGCACGTAGGCGGCCTTTCGGGCGCGTTTATTCCCGTTTCCGAGGATGCGGGTATGATCGCCGCAGTCGAGCGCGGAGCGCTCTCTTTGGAGAAGCTTGAGGCTATGACGGCTGTTTGCTCGGTGGGTCTCGATATGATCGCTGTTCCCGGTGATACCCCTGAGGACGTCATTAACGGTATCATCGCCGACGAGATCTCCATTGGTGTTGTCAACACCAAGACCACGGCGGTGCGTATTATCCCCGCGTATGGCAAAAAAGCAGGCGAGAGCGTAGAGTTTGGCGGACTTTTGGGCACGGCTCCCATTATGGCGATCAACACCTATTCTCCCGCAAAATTCATAGGGCGCGGCGGAAGAATTCCCGCACCTATCCACAGTTTGAAGAATTGATAGTGTGGAGAAAAAATAGAAATGTGCAGTTCGCTGTTACGAAAGGCTCCCTTGTGTAAAGGGAGCTGTCGAGCGAATGCGAGACTGAGGGATTGTTTTATTGCGCACTGAACTTTTTACAATCCCCCCGTCATTTTCTCACGAAAATGCCACCTCCCTTTACACAAGGAAGGCTTCAATAGTTGCTCACCAAGGATATTATTGATGTGATGAGACGGATTGGAGTGAATGCGGTGGCCGGTTAGAAAGGAGACCCACGATATGAAATGGATGATCGCATCCGATATTCACGGCTCTGCGTATTATTGCCGCGAGCTTTTGGCGGCTGCCGAGCGCGAAGGAGCAGCAAAAATCTTGCTGCTT
>JAZNYU010000017.1:0-8907 GCA_045594605.1 Eubacteriales bacterium | reverse complement strand
ACTCTCCGCGGCGCAAGAACGCAAGCGTTCTTGGTGCTGCGCACTACGCTCGTCTCTGACGAGCCGCCGCGGGAGCAACCGGTGCCACCAACGAAAAGAAGGCCGCCATAAAATATTATTTACATAGCTCCGGAGGAGAGATTTACGAACTCAACTTTGCGCTACGCGCTCGTCTGCAATCGCATCGAAAAAAACAAACCCTATAAAGCAAAAAGCATCGGTGCTTCACCGTTCCTACTGTGGTGCAATAGTGCGATTGCATTCGTGTAAATCCACCAACGTCACCAAAAAACAAAGGCATCACCGTGTGGTGATGCCTGTGCTTTTTTGGCGGAGAAGGAGAGATTTGAACTCTCGCGCCGGGATAACCGGCCTACACCCTTAGCAGGGGCGCCTCTTCGGCCTCTTGAGTACTTCTCCGTGTACTCATTGCAAGCTGCCGTTTGCAGTCGCTTGCAACAACGCTTATTATACACTATTTTTATCCTTTTGTCAACCCCCTTTTTATCTTTTTTTCATCTTTTTTATTTTGCAAACCTCTTGATATGCGCGTGATAATTATATATCATATATAATATCCCCTGTTTATGCATTTGTTAAAGTTCATCCATCGGTGTTTTCAAAGGGCATTATGCGGTGGGGCATACATTTTTTCACAAATGATAAATACCCGCTATTTCCGCCCACAACAAAATGGGCCAAGGCATACCATCCCGAAATAGTTACATTATACCTTGTTTTAGTTACATTTTGCGGTTGCTTTTCGAAAAAATATATGGTATAATGATTTAACCGTTTATACAAGGGCAAAAAAGCCCTGATCACACAATTTGATCAAAAAGGAGAAAAAACGATGAGTATTCTGACTGATATTTCCGAAAACCTGCAAAAGGGCAAAGCAAAGATCGTCAAAGAGCTTGTTCAGCAAGCCATTGATGAGGGGATAGATCCCCAAGAAATTTTGGGCGGCATGCTTTCTGGCATGGACGTCGTTGGCGAAAAGTTCAAAAACGGTGACGTTTACATCCCCGAGGTGCTCGTTTCCGCAAGAGCCATGAACCAAGGCGCGGCGCTTCTCAAGCCGCTGCTTGCCGAGGCAGGCGCGGTTGCTTGCGGCAAGGTCTGCATTGGCACCGTTCAGGGAGACTTGCACGACATTGGCAAAAACATTGTTAAAATGATGATGGAAGGCAAGGGACTTGAGGTGGTCGACCTCGGCACCGACGTCTCTCCCGAAACGTTCGTCAACGCTGCCATCGAACAGAACTGTCAGGTCATTTGTTGCTCCGCGCTCCTGACAACCACCATGGGAGTCATGGGGGATGTTGTAAAAGCCGCAGAAGCGGCAGGCGTGCGCGGGAAGGTCAAAATTATGATCGGCGGTGCGCCCGTCATCGAGGAATTCTGCCGCGAGATCGGTGCTGACGGCTACTCGCCCGACGCGGCAAGCGCTGCGGATATGGCGGTAGAACTTTGCAAGGCTCTCGGACAATAAGCCTATGAAGACGTTAACAGAGCGCGAACGCATCCTGCGTACCTACCGTCATCAAGAGGTCGACCGCATTCCTATGCTTGATTCCGCTTGGGATGGGACGATCCGCAGATGGCAAAACGAGGGAATGCCCCAAAACGTATCTTGGGTAGATTATTTTGGCTTCGATCATCAAATTCGTGTGGGAACCGATAATTCCCCGCGCTTTGCACAAAAGGTATTGGAGGAAAATGATCGATATAAAATCGTGACTACCCAATGGGGTACCACGCAAAAACGATTTCGCGAGCTTGACTCCACACCCGAAAATTTGAATTATTACTATGATTGCTCCGAGCGGTGGGAAGAAGCCAAGCAGGCAATGCTCACCTATCACGAGGATCGCATTCCGTGGGATTATCTCAAAAAGAATTATCCGCGCTGGAAGGCGGAGGGCAGATTTTTACAGCTCACCGTCTGGTTTGGCTTTGACGTAGCGCATTCTCATATGATCGGCACCGAGAATTTTCTTATAGGTTTGCTTGATGAACCCGAATGGGCAACCGATGTCTTTGATACGTATCTGAAGACCTCTCTCGATCTTTGCCAACGCATATTAGATGCCGGCTACGAGTTCGACGGTGTATTCTGGTATGATGATATGGGATATAAAGGAACCCCCTTCTTCTCGCCGCAAATCTATCGCGAGCTTTTACAGCCCTACCACAAAAAGGTGGTTGATTGGGCACACGAGCGCGGCATGGTTACCGAGTTGCACTCCTGTGGTTTTATCGAGCCCCTTTTGCCCGATATTATCCAAACGGGTGTGGAAATGCTCAATCCCTTGGAGATCAAGGCGGGTATGGATCCGCAAAGGCTTAAGTCCACTTGGGGCGATAAGCTTGCCTTCCACGGCGGTATCAACGCCCAGCTTTGGAACGATATCGACCGCGTAAAAGCGGAAATGGAGCGTATCATACCACTGATGAAGGAGGGGGGCGGCTATATTTTTGCATCCGACCACTCCATTCCCAACTCGGTCTCTTTTCAAAACATGAGGGAGATCGCTGCCCTTGCACATAAGCTTGGGAAATACTGATGCACCTATTTAAGGAGGAAATACAGATGACCGCAAGAGAGAGATGCCTCAATATTTTGCATTACAAGAAGGCTGACCGCATGCCTGCCGTGCATTTTGGCTATTGGCGTGAGCTGCTCGACGAGTGGGCAGAGCAGGGGCACATTTCCCAAGAGCTTGCCAAAACCGCGGGAGCCGATGGCTCAGACGCACAAAAGGAACTTGATAAGATCATTGGCTGGGATTGCGTTTGGGGACATAGCGTCAATATACACACCGGTCTGTATCCTTATTTCGAACGCAAGATTCTGGAAACGCTCCCCGACGGCACGCAACGCGTACAGACCGGAACAGGTGTGATTGAAAGGATCAAGCCCGGTATCGCGTCCATCCCCTCGGAGGACGATTATTTGCTCAAGGACAGAGAATCGTTTGAAAAGTATTACCGCTCCAGAATGCAATATACCCCCGAGCGCTTTAACACCGATTATTTTGATACCTTTAACGAAACGCGGGATAAAACTGTGCCGATCGGCATTGGTCTTGGCAGTGTGATGGGGCACATCCGCGATATCTGCACGGTTGTTGGCATGAGCTATTTGATGTATGACGATGACGAGGATCTGTTTGCCGATATCGTTGATACCTATGCCGAAATGCAATACAAATGCGCCGAAGCAACGCTTGCCACAGGTGCGCAGTTTGATTTTGGACACTACTGGGAGGACATCTGCTTTAAACACGGACCTCTGCTTTCCCCCGAAATCTTTGACGAGCTTTGCGCCAAGCATTACAAGCGCCGCAACGAGCTTTGCCACAAGTATGGTATTGACATCATCTCGCTTGACTGCGACGGCGTGACCGAAAAATTGATCGGTACTTGGCTGGAGAACGGCGTCAACGTCCTTTTCCCCATTGAGGTTGGCGTTTGGGGCGACCAATTTGAGCCTGCCCGCAAAAAGTATGGGGAGAGTCTTTTGGGCGTTGGTGGCATGGATAAGACCGCGCTCCGAAAAGACAAGGCGGCGGTAGATGCCGAGATCGAGCGAATGAAGCGCTTGGCGTCAATGGGCGGCTTTATTCCTTGCCCCGACCACCGCTTGATGCCCGGCACCAAGTTTGAACTCGTGCAATACTATGCCGAGGAGATCAAAAAGATCAAGATCTAATAATTTACTTGATAAGGAGAACACGATGAACGGAACAGAGAGAGTTCGCAACTCGATTTTAGGATTACCGATCGACCGCCAACCCATTTACGGCTGGGTGGCGTGGAATCTGCGAGATCAATTTGCCGCCACGTGGGGGAGTCCCGAGGCGTTTGAGGATCACTACGAGTTTGACGCCGCGCATATTTTTGGTCATCCTTGTCCCTTTGACAAAGCGCTTGTTGAACGCCTGAGAGCGGAGAACGACGAGCTCACCCCCGATCTTCTCATTGAGGAAGCCTTCCACGTTTCCCCCAAAAAGGGAGATTATACTGCTCTCAACGCCTCTTTTGACTATCACAAATCCAAAGGGCGCTTTTGCTACGTGCAAACGCCTGGGTTTTTCGAGTTTTTCAACGACGTGTTCGGTATTCAAAATCAGTTGATGTATCTTTTGCTCTATCCCGAGGAGCTTGGCGAGCTTTATCGCCGTCAAGCCGATTGGATCATCGAATTTGCCGACATTTGCATCGATATGGGCATGGACTGCATCCACATCTCCGACGACTGGGGAACGCAACGAGACCTGATGTTTGCTCCCGATCTTTGGCGCGAGCTCATCAAACCGAATCTCAAACGGGTTATTGATTACGTGCATGCGCGCGGCGCGTTTGTCAGTCTGCACTCCGACGGCTGCATTGAAAAGGTCACCGACGACCTTGCCGAGATCGGCATTGATATGGTGCACCCGTGGCAGGAAAGCGCAGGGATGTCTTACGATACCTACATTGAAAAATACGCCGACAAATTTGCCATTCTCGGCGGACTTTGCGTGCAGTCGGCGGTCGGGATTCTGCCGCAGGCAGAGCTGCTTGACGAAATCAGACGCGTGTTTGCCAAAATGCGCGGACGCCGCTGGATCTGTTGCACCACGCACTTTGTGCAATCGCACTGCAAAATGGAAGATCTCAACGCCGCATACGATCTTGTTTACGAGCTGGCACGAAGCGAGATCTGATTTTGAATTTTGAGGAAGAAAAAATGTCAAATTACAATATGAAACAATGGGTTGCCGAGCTTGTTGGCAACCACCCCAAAAAGCCGATGCCGATTCTCTCGTTCCCGTCTGTAAGCCTGCTTGGCGTGGGCGTGCGCGAGTTGATTTCGGATAGCACCCTGCAAGCGCGCGGTATGCAAGCCGTAGCAGAGAACACCCCCGCGGCGGCATCGGTCAGCTTTATGGACCTCTCCGTCGAAGCCGAGTGCTTTGGCGCGACCGTCACCGTTACCGATGACGAGGTTCCCACCGTCAAGGAGCCCATCCTTGAGGATGCGGAGGGGGCAGAGGCGCTTGTTGTTCCCGCAGTGGGGAGCGGCAGAACGGGAATTTATCTCGACGCGATCAAAAAAGCGAAGGAGCTCATCACCGACCGTCCTGTGTTTGCAGGCGTGATCGGTCCGTTCTCGCTGGCGGCGCGTTTGTTTGACCTCTCCGAAATTATGATGGCTTGCTACGACGATCCCGATATGGTGCATCTCGTGCTTGAAAAATGCACACAGTTCCTCACCGCTTACGCCAAAGCCTATTGCGAGGCAGGGGCTGACGGCATTGTGATGGCAGAGCCCGTTGCAGGACTTCTGTCTCCCTCGCTCGAGGAGGAATTCTCCGCACCCTACGTCAAACAAATTGTCGATGCTGTGCAAAATGATGCCTTTATTGTCATTTACCACAACTGCGGCAACAACGTGCCAAAGATGCTTCCGTCCATTCTTTCCACGGGCGCGGCGGCGTATCATTTTGGCAACGCCGTAGATATGAAAACCGACATTTTGGATCGGGTTCCTGCCAACGTGCTCGTGATGGGCAACGTCGACCCCGTAAGCGTGTTGCGCATGGGCACCCCCGAGTCTGTTCGCGAGGCGACTACCGCGCTGCTTGAAAAGTGCAGCATGTATCCCAATTTTGTGTTGTCTTCAGGCTGCGATATGCCACCCAAAACACCTTGGGAGAACATCAATGCTTTCTTTGCGGCAGCAAAGGATTTTTACAACGCATAAAGGAAAAACAATGAAATCTATATTAATCACCGGTGCCGCCGGCGGCATGGGGCGCACAACGGCTTTGCGTTTTCGCGATATGGGCTGGCGCGTGTTTGCTCTTGACCGCGGGGCGATCGAGAAAGACGAAAATATTTTCCCCATTGTGGCTGACTTAACACATGAGGAGAGCGTTCGGGCGGCTATGGAGGACGTGGAGCACGAGACCGACAGGCTCGATGCCATCATCCACTTTGCGGGTGTGTATATGCTCGATTCTCTAGTGGAGATGTCCACCGAGGCTTACGACCGCATTTTTGATATCAACGTGCGCGGCGTGTATCTTGTCAACAAGCACTTTTTGCCGCTTTTGGGCAAGGGAAGTCGAATCCTCATTACCACAAGCGAGCTTGCCCCCTTGGATCCGCTTCCGTTTACGGGTATTTATGCCATTACCAAAGCCGCGCTCGATAAATATGCATATTCTCTTTGCATGGAGCTGCAGCTCTTGGGCATTTCTGTTTCCGTCCTGCGCGCAGGCGCGGTAGAAACAAATATGCTCGGTGCATCCACCACTGCGCTCGACCGCTTTTGCAAGGAGACAAAGCTCTATTCCTGCAACGCCAAGCGCTTCAAGGGGATTGTGGAGAGCGTGGAATCCCGATGCGTTCCGCCCACCAAAATTGCCGCAAAATGCGCACGCATCCTCAAAAAACGCCATCCAAGGTATGCATATAGCATCAACCGCAACCCCTTGCTTTTGATGTTGAACGTCTTGCCGCGCAGACTGCAATTGTGGATCATCAAGCAAGTCCTGCGCTGACGATCTTGAACTTTGTGAGGTAACAAAATGCTAAAAAAACTGTACGAAAAAAGCCATATCTGGTTCTCGGTTGCGTGGATCGTTGCCTACTGTGTTTTGATGTCGGTAGGGGATGCGCTCTCCGAGGTGATCGGCATCCAAAAAATTATCACGCTCCCCATAGCCATCGGGCTTTGTGTGCTTCTGTTTTTCTTTTTGAAGAAGAACGGTTTGCTAAAAGAATACGGCATCTGCCGCCCCCTGGCGCCGGCGCGTGCCATGCTTTACTATCTGCCCGTTCTCGTTATGCTCACTGCCAATTTGTGGTTTGGCGTCACCTTGAACTGCGGACCGCTTGAAACTGTCCTTTACATCCTGACGATGTTGGGCGTCGGTTTTTTGGAGGAGGTCATCTTCCGAGGGCTTCTGTTTGGCGCAATGCGCAAGGATAACCTGATGGTTGCCGTGGTGGTTTCCAGCATCACCTTTGGTGTGGGGCACATCGTCAACCTCATCAACGGCTCGGGCGCGGAGCTTTTGCCCAATCTGTTGCAGGTGGTGTACGCCACCGCGGCGGGGCTGATGTTCGTGATGCTGTATTACAGGAGCGGCAGTCTTGTCGTTTGCATTGCCGCCCATGGGCTCTTCAATGCCATCAGCGTGTTTGCCAACGAAGATCTGACACTCGGTCAGCGCGTGCTTTCCTGCATTTTGCTCAGCGTCCTGATGGAAGGCTACGCCCTCTATCTGGCGTTTGCAAAAGAAAAAAAGACCGATCCCCAAGCCGAGCCACAGTAAACACATCGAAAAAGCCGACGGAAGATAAGACCTTCCGTCGGCTTTTTCTCTTTTCTAAAATAATGAAAAAAACTCTTGACAAATACACAAAAGTATGATACAATAGATGCAATCTTGAAAAAAGGAGGACTTGAACTCGACATGGACGGCGACAGTAGCGGCGAAGCGAACTGTATCCCTTTGAATCGAATTTTGTTATGTTAGCGGCACATCTACACTGCAATGGACGGGGTGGGTGCGCCTTTTTGTGTCTATTTTTGGCACCAAATCAAAAAAACATACTCGAATTTTATTTTTAGGGAGGAATTTAAACTACTATGATACTACAGCAGTTGTTGTTACAACTCATACTTATTTTACTCAATGCCTTTTTTGCGGCTACGGAAATTGCTTTGCTTTCCGTCAATGAAAAAAAGGTGCGTTCCCTTGCAGAAGAGGGAGATAAAAAGGCAAAAAAGCTGATCAAGATCATTGATGATCCCACAAAGTTTTTATCGGCAATTCAAGTGGGCATCACGCTGGCCGGTTTCCTCGGCTCTGCATTTGCAGCCGACAACTTTGCCGACAAGCTGACCGGATCTATCGTATCGACCTTCCACGTTGCAGATGCATACGTTGGCACGATCGATACCATTGCGGTCATTCTGATCACGTTGATCCTTTCTTACTTCACGCTCGTTTTGGGCGAGCTTGTTCCCAAGCGCATTGCTATGAAGCACAAGGAAAAGCTGGCAAACGGTGTGTGCGGCGTTATTTCAACGCTTACAAGCGTGCTCAAGCCCATCATCTGGTTCTTAACGGCATCCACCAATCTGGTTCTGCGCTTGTTTGGCATCGATCCTCACGAAAAGGACGAGGCAGTCTCCGAGGAGGAGATCGTCGTTATGCTCGATGCGGGTGCTGACGAGGGAACCCTGAAGCAGGATGACGTGGAATACATCAAGAACGTGTTCAAGCTGGAGCGACTTTCGGCGGCTGACGTTATGACGCCTCGAAGCGCCGTTGTTGCTGTTCCCGAGGATATTGCAGAAAAGGATCTGCTTGCGGTGATCGAGGAGGAAGGATACTCCCGTATTCCCGTATATTCCGATAGCGTTGACAAGATCGTCGGCGTTCTTCACACGCGCAAATATCTGTTAAAGCGAACCGATCCCGACTTTAAGCTTGAGGACGCGCTTTTCCCGCCCGACTTTATTCCCGAAACCATCCACTTGGATGCCTTGTTCAAGAACATGCAAGAGAATCACACACATATGATGCTTGTTGTAAACGAATACGGACATATGTCAGGCGTTGTTACAATGGAGGATATTATCGAGGAGCTCGTTGGCGAAATATGGGACGAGCAGGATGAGGCAATCGAGCCGATCGTACCTATGGAAGAAGGAACGTACCGCGTGCTTTCCAGCGTCTCCATTGATGAGTTCTTTGATTATTTTTCGCTTGAAAAGAGCGACGAGATCGAATCTACTACCGTAAACGGATGGCTCTCCGAGGTGTGCGGCAACATTCCCGAGGTTGGCTTTGCCTTCGATTATGAAAATCTGCATATCGAGGTAACTGCAGCCGATGA
>JAZNYU010000016.1:0-2573 GCA_045594605.1 Eubacteriales bacterium | reverse complement strand
GCCATCCAATCGATGATACGTTGGTCGAAATCGTCACCGCCAAGGCGAGTGTCGCCGTTGGTTGCGAGAACCTCGAATACGCCGTCGGAGATCTCCAAGAGAGATACGTCAAAGGTACCGCCGCCAAGGTCGAATACCATGATCTTTTGGTTGGCTTCCTTATCCATACCGTATGCAAGTGCTGCTGCGGTGGGCTCGTTGATGATACGCAGAACCTCAAGACCTGCGATCTTACCTGCATCCTTGGTTGCCTGACGCTGTGCGTCGGAGAAGTATGCGGGAACGGTGATAACCGCCTGATTTACGGTTGTACCAAGGTAACTCTCTGCATCGGATTTCAGCTTTTGCAGGATCATTGCGGAGAATTCCTGAGGTGTATAGTTTTTGCCGTCGATGTCTTTCTTAAAGCCCGTGCCCATCTCACGCTTGATGGAGATGATGGTGCGTTCGGGATTGGTGATCGCCTGTCTCTTTGCGACCTGTCCTACCATTCTCTCGCCCGTTTTGGAAAATGCCACAACGGAAGGAGTGGTTCTTGCTCCCTCGGGATTGGGGATAACGATGGGCTCTGCGCCCTCGTAAACTGCTACACAAGAGTTGGTTGTACCCAAGTCAATACCAATGATTTTTCCCATAATAATTTCCTCCAATTATATAAAACTAAATTGTAAACAAATTGATCGCGCGGTCAGTTTGCAACCTTGACCATCGCGTAGCGGATGACCTTGTCACCCTTGCAGTAGCCCTTTTGGAAGACCTCTACGATCTCACCGTCGCCGTACTGCTCATCCTCCACGTGCATGACTGCGTTGTGGAGATTGGGATCGAACGTTTTGCATTCGATCTCCTTGACGCCCATCTTTTCCATGGCATCGTCAAACGCCTTTACCGTCATTTCAAGTCCCTTGGTAACAGCTTCTACGTTTTTGGATTGGCTTGCGCGCTCGAGATTATCGAGGATAGGAAGTAGGTGCGCGATGCAATCGCTGTAAGCATCTGCCCAAACGCCCTCCTTCTCTTTTGCGCTTCTTTTGCGGAAGTTATCGTACTCCGCCATCATACGCTTATATCTATCGTTACATTCCTCGCACTCGGCAGTTTTTGCCGCCAGCTTTTTGGTGAGCTCTGCGATTTCTGTTTCCGGCTTTTTAACCTTCTTTTTATCGTTATCGGTCTTTGCGGCAGTCTTAGGGGCTTCGGTATTCACCTTTTTTTCAGTTGCCGCCGTTTTCATTTCCTCCATCGGGATCTCCTCCGTTCAGTTGTTTGTTCGCGTGTATCATATTGGATATGTTGCCGCTGAGCCCTTCCAACGTTGCCAGCACCTTGGCATAGTCCATACGCCGCGGTCCCAAAACGCCAATGGCTCCCAGCGTTTTGCCATCCTTAACGATGGGCTTGAACACCAGCGCGGAATTGTTCATCACCTTGACCTGACTTTCAGAACCGATGAGAACGTTTATATCCTCCGTTTCGCTCTGCGAAACAAGATTTAAGATATCTTCTTTCTTTTCAAGTGTTCCCAAAAGACCTTGCAGCTGGGTAACGTCGCTGTATTCGGGATATTGCAAGAGTCTATCAATACCGCTCACGCGCATCTCTCCGCTATCCGACTCATTGAGCAGATCGTAGATGACCTTGATCACGTTGCTGACAATGGCACTGTCAATTCCCATCTCCTGCTCGATGCGCATCATAATGGGGAGCGTGATCTGCTCGGCAGACAGCCCCACGAGCGTGGAGTTGAGCACGCGCGCCAGCTTTGTGACCGCCGCTTGCGTGAATGCCTGCGCCTCGGAGTGCAGATGCTTGGTTTTTACGTTGCCGTCGGAATCAATTGCCACCAAAATGATATGGTCGTGGTCGAGGTAGATGGTCTCGAATTTTTCAACGCTGACAGAATGAAGCTTTGGCTTGATGGCAATGCCCGTGTAGTTGGTCATGGCAGATGCCAGATTGGAAGCCGCCAAAAGAATTTGGTCAAGCTCCCCCATTTTTGCCTTGAGAAGCGCATTGATCTGCGCGATCTCGTTGGTGGTCATTGCATAACGCTCGATGAGTGCATCGACGTAAAAACGGTAGCCAAGCTCACTGGGAACGCGCCCCGCAGATGCGTGAGGCTGCTCCAAATACCCCATTTCCTCAAGCTCTGCCATCTCGTTGCGGATGGTTGCCGAGGAGCAGTTGATGTGCCGACTTTGCAGAATATACTTGGAGCCAACGGGCTCGCCGCCCTCGATGTGCGCGTCAACGATCGCTTTTAATATTTGCTTTTTTCTTTCGCTTAATCCGCGGTTTTCGGAACTCACAGCCATTTTGCTCCTTTCTGCTACTTTTTTCGTGTTTTTTAGCACTCGATTTGGTTGAGTGCTAACTTACGATATAAATTTACCACGTTTTTGCCCGTTTGTCAATGGTTTTTTTCAATAAAGTTATGAACTTTTTGTTAATATTGCGTTTGAGTGCTAAAAAAGAGCTCTGCCGAAGCAAAGCTCTTTTTCTTGTATTTTATTGGTTTTCGAACTCGATCTTCTTTTTGGTCTCGACGGTGTAAAACATCTGCAAAAGGTACA
>JAZNYU010000015.1:0-6027 GCA_045594605.1 Eubacteriales bacterium | reverse complement strand
TCTTCCTAAGACCGCTTGGCCTCCGACTTAAGATGCCGTCGGCAATTGCTTTTTTAACGATGTCTTCTGCATTGGCAGCATTCATGTAATCGGCAAGCTTATCCTTAACGTCTTTAAACAAGACGGAGAGTTGATTCTTGTTAACGTATGCGGGAATGGTTGCAGAGAAACGGTCAACGTTTGCATCTACGTAAGCATCCAGCGCGTTCTTATTCACGTAAGTGGTTGCAAGAATCTCATAGCCGATCTCGTCTCTGATGTAAGTCAGGTTTGCAGCAGCCTTAACGTCAACACCGTTAAGCTTAACAGCCGCGTCGATCTTAACGATTTCAAAGAGCTTTGCGGGGGTAAGGCCCAGTGCAAGATCCATCAGTTGGCTGGAGTAATCATTGATAAGCCCAGTTGTATTGATGTGAGCAACTGCCTTTTCGAGATCCTCGTCATTGATGTAGCCCATCAAAAGGTCAACATCCTTGACGTATTTTTTCAGATCGATTCCCTTGAGAAGATTTACAAGGCCTGCTTTGTCTACGCAAGCAAGCAGAGCATCCGCATCAAGACATTCGAGCAACGCTTTTGCGTCGATGTCAGCAACGATCGCCTTTGCAAGGTCGATCAGCTGCTCCTCGGGGAGGATCGTAAGAAGCTCCTCCTTGGTCATAATACTGCCAAGACCGCCTGTTGCGGAGATGCCCTTGAGCAGCCCCTTCAGGTCGCCGTCCTGGAGATAAGACAGCAAGGCCTTAGGATCAACGGTAACGGTAACGTTGGTGGTTGTTTCGTTGCCGTTCGTTTCTTTGTTGGCCTCAACGTTCAGCCAAGTGTCAGCGATCGCACTGATAGGCAGAATTGCCAGAACCATTACGAAAGCCAGCAACATAGCGAGAACTCTGTTGAACTTTTTCATAACACAAAACCTCACTTTGTCTAGATTTCCGCCAAACTTGCACGTTTGGACGGTTTGAAAAGTCCGTTTTTTCGGGTCACCGATACCCTCTTTTCCACAAATGGGTATAGTGATAGCTTTTTTATATAGAATATGATACCATTTTTCCTATCGTTTGTCAAGTGTTTTTATAAATTTTCTCTGTTTTTTCACTTTTTTGTCGCAGGTTTTTCACCCTTTTGACCACCGTTTTTTTCTTATTTTAGAAAAATTCTTATTCTTATTCTTGATTATGAAAATATTTATCGTTTTTCGATAAAAATATATTGACAAACAGTTTTTGGCGTGCTATAATGGGGACAAGATGTATTTTGTCGCGCTTTATCAGATTTGCCAAACAAAAGAAAAGGAGGATACGCAAAATGATAAAAAGACACCTTTCCAACCGTACCTCGAGCATCATTTCCCTCGCGTTTGCGATCGCGCTCGTTCCCGCCCTGATCTACCTTTTGATCCGCCTGCCGCACTTTGTAACCGTTCTTTTAAACGTGCATGAAGCCATTGGTGACGACGGCGTTCTTGCGGCGTGGGAGCGCACCTGCATGCTAGTGGACACTTACGCCATGCTCTTGGTCGCTTTTGCGGCGGTCGCCTGGCTCATCGTCCTTTTGCGCTCTACCCTTTCCGAAAAGGTTTTCTCCGAGCGCACGCTGCGCACGTTGAACTGGCTTTCCCTTTGTTGCTTTGTGGAAGGTCTTTTGTTCGTTTATATCGCGTTTTATTTCACCGCAGCACTTTGCCTGACCTTGGTGGCGTTCTTTCTTGGTGTCAGCCTGCGCGTGGTGCGCAACGTCATTGCCGAGGCAATGCGCTACAAGGAAGAAAACGATTTGACGGTGTAAGGAGGCATTTATGATCGTAGTAAACTTAGACGTGATGATGGCAAAGCGAAAAATGTCCTTAAACGAGCTTTCCGAGCGCGTGGGCATTACGCTTGCCAACCTATCGGTTTTGAAGAATAACAAGGCACGTGCGATCCGTTTTTCCACCCTGGATGCCATTTGCCGCGCCTTGGAATGTACCCCGCAGGACATTTTGGAATACCGCCCCGACGTAGAACAACCCAACGAAGAATAAGAAAGGAGATTTTATGAATTACGCCCCTCGCCCCATGCCAATCCCCCTCCCTGAGCCCAAGCCGCGCCCCGATTACGTGGCACGTGACACGGTTTTTGCCTATTTGTGCATCCCCGTTTGCTATCTGTTTGTCAAATCCTCACCGCTTTCCTCGCCGGCACTCGGCACAGCGATGACGTTCGGCTTTATCACAGTCTTCTCTCTCTTCTACCTGCTCCTTTCGGGCACGCGCCCATCAGCCGCCGCATGGATGATCTGGCTCTCGATGCTCACCCTTTGCGCAGGCTTTGTAACAAACGCAAGTGACGTCCTGCGCACGCTTTTATCCCTTGTTTTGTTGGTTCTTTTGCCCATTTTTGCGCATACGTGCTGCAAAAAAGACTTTTTTAAAGACTTTTCAAAGCATCCCCTGAACCGCATAGCCGATGCGTTTGTAACGGTTCCATTTGCCTCTTTACCGGAAAACATCGTCGTTTTCGTCCCCTCAAGAAAGGGCAAAAAGAGCCGCTTGCTCTCCACCGTCGGGTGGTGTCTTGTCGGTCTTGTAGGCGCGATCATCCCCACCGTCATCGTTGCCGCACTGCTCTCTTACGATGCGCAATTCACAAGCCTGCTCGATAAAATATGGAAGGCCTTGGATAACATCTTTTCCTTTTCCAATGAAAACCTTTTTGAGCACGTAGGTGATATCATCCTCTCCTGTGCTTTGGGCATTGGTCTGTGTGCCGTCCTCTTTGGCAATCTGGTTGCCGCAAGACCGCAAAAGAAGCCCGAGGGCGTGCAAGAGGATACCAACCGCATCCCCTCCCTGCAGGTGCTGCCAAAGCCCTTGCTTGCCGCGTTTGTAACACCCGTTCTTCTGATATACGTCCTCTTCTTTGTTTCGCAATGGAACTACTACGTATCGGCATTTACGCACACCCTGCCCGAGGGGCTGACCTATGCGCAGTACGCGCGCGAGGGCTTCTTCCAGCTCTGCATCGTCAGCGTATTCAACGCCGTCCTGCTCATCGTTCTGCAAACCTTTATGCGCCGCACCCCGGGCGAGCGTGGACTGTTGCGCCGCACCTATGCGGGTATCATTTCCCTCTTTACCCTCATTCTCATCGCCACGGCACTCTCTAAGATGATCCTTTACATCGATGCCTACGGCATGACAAGAAGCCGCGTGCTGGCAACGTGGATGATCCTTTTGTTGGCGGTCGCCTTTATCCTCTCGCTCATCCACGTCTTTTGCAAAAAATTCCCGCTTGCTATTGGTATTTTTATCACCTGTGCGCTGTTTTTGCTGATTTTGTTCCTGCCCAACATTGACGGAATGATTGCCGATTACAACGTGGACGCCTACCTTTCGGGCAACCTGACAAGCGTGGATGTCGACTCCCTTTGCGACCTCGACCTCTCTGCCGTCCCCGCTCTCTCCCGCCTCGAGGAGCATCTGCTCGCCCGTGGAAAGCTCGATGAAAGGTCCGCTTTGCTGTTGGAGCAAACCACCGCGCAGCTCGACCGCCTTGCCGAGTGGAGCGCAAGCTCCGATGACGGCCTCTTCGACTTCAATCTTCCCATCTCCCGCGCAAAACAGATTTTGGCAAAGCGGTAAGCGTCTCCAAAATCAATCATTTTAAATCAAATAATCAAAAATCAAAGTTTTTGGGGCTGTTTTTCTATTGACAGCCCCTATCTTTTTGTGTATAATGGGTGTAGCATGACAAGATTTACTTCTTGGAGGAATAAAAAAATGAAAAAAGTGAAATTTGGTGTTATCGGTTACGGTCAGCGCGGCTCGGGCATGACCCAAAACATTTTGCTCGGTATGAGCGACGTTGAGGTCATCGGCGTGTGCGACTACTACGAGGACCGCACAGAGCAAGCGATGAACGACGTTGAAAAGGCATCCGGCAAGCGTCCTTTCGGCTCGACCAACTATCAGGACATCCTGAACATGGAAGCCATTGACGCGGTGATGATCGCCACCTCTTGGGAGACTCACGTCCCCTTTGCCGTTGAGGCAATGAACAAGGGTATTGCCGTTGCTATGGAGGTTTGCGGCGCGTACAACATCGACTCTCTGTGGGAGCTGGTTCGCACGCAGGAAAAGACCGGAACGCCCTTTATGTTCCTTGAAAACTGCTGCTTCGGTAAGACCGAGCTGCTTGGCACGTCCTTTGTTCGCAACGGACTGCTCGGTGAGCTCGTTCACGCGCACGGCGCATACGCGCATCACCTCTCTTATGAGATCGCGTCCGGCGAAAAGCACCGCCACTACCGCTTGCGCAACTACCTGATGCGCAACTGCGACAACTATCCCACCCACGAGCTCGGCCCGATTGCAAAAGCCCTCAACATCAACCGCGGCAACCAGATGCTCTCGCTCGTTTCCGTCGGCTCCAAGTCGGTCGGTATGGTTGATTACGTCAACCGTTATTCCGAAAAATTCCCGCACCTGGTAGGCAAGACCTGGCGTCAGTCCGACATCGTCAACACGCTCATCACCTGCGCAGACGGTACCACCATCTCGCTTCGTCTTGACACCACGTTGCCTCGCTCCTACTCTCGCGAGTTCACACTCCGCGGCACAAACGGTCTCTACGAGCAAGATCACAACCTCCTCTACCGCTGGGGCGACCGCGAGTATTGGGACACCCAATGCTACTACCGCGAAATGGGCAACAACGCCGCAAAGCTTGAGGAAGACTATCTGCCCGACATTTGGAAGTCCATCACACAAAAGGAACTCGACGCAGGTCACGGCGGCATGGACGGACTTGAAATGCGCGCATTTGTTAACGCCTTGAAGGCAAACAAGGAAATGCCCATCGACGTTTACGACGCTGCTGCTTGGATGAGTATTTCGGCACTCTCCGAGATTTCCATTGCACAAGGCGGCACACCGCAGATGATCCCCGACTTTACCAACGGTATGTGGACCATCCGCAAGCCCAAGGACGTTGTTGAGCTTCCTATCGTCAACAAATAAGCCCTGAAAAGCATCGCAATACAACAAAAAGAGCCCCGCAACCAGTGGGTGCGCAGCTCTTTTTTGCCGGTTTTTTCTTAAAAAACGCCGTTTTTCGCACACGTATTGCAATTAACGCCATTCAAATCTGCCACCAAGCACGCCAAACACGACCCCAAGCGAGATCGCGATCAGAGTCAGTGCAAGTGCTGCAACGGCGATGGTACGCCAATCCAGCTTTTGCTGCTGCGTGCTTTTTTCAATCAGCTTCATGCGTTGCATTACTGCCGAGATCGGTTTGTAGAGCAGGAGAACGAAGCCAACGTTCATTAGCGATTTGACTGTGTTAAAGGGCAAAAGCAGCGTCGGGATCAATGCTTGCACGTCTGCAACGGTAACGCCCATATAGTGCGGAGTGATCCACAAATTAAAGAGCATCATCACGCCCACGGTTGCCGCGGCAGCTGCCAGGAGTGCCACGATCGCGCCCATCAAGCTCCGCTTGTAGCGGTAGATCAAGGATGCCGTGAGGGAGAGTGTTGCGGTGCTGATAAAGTTCATCAAAAAGCCGTAAAGACCTGTGTCACTGACCGAGATCAGCTCCAACAGAGGCACCAGGACCGAGAGGGACAGTGCCGCGCCGGGTCCAAAATAGAGGCCCGACAAGGTAATGACCGCATCCTTCAGATCCATCGTCAAAAACGATACTTTGAAATGAATGACCACCATCAAAGCGTATGCAAGCGCGCCAAAGACTGCTATCAGAGCAATGCGGCGCAGTTTTTTAGAAGAACTCAAACGACTCATATTTTTTCCCCTTTCCCATCCGGACTGTACCGTCGGTACGGGATTTTCACCCGTTCGGCCCTCGTTTTGAGGGTTCGCAGACTTGTTTTTTAAAATTAGAATAGTTCTATTTCTAAAAAACTCACTGCCGGTATGGAATTTCACCATTTCCCAAGTGTTTTTTTGTTGTTTTTTATTTTATGGTATGATTGCAAAAGGGTTGCTGTGCTTGGCACAGCAACCCATATTGGTTTTTAGTAAC
>JAZNYU010000014.1:0-3681 GCA_045594605.1 Eubacteriales bacterium | reverse complement strand
TGATGTTCATTTTTTACCTCAAAAAACAAAATGAATGGAGTAGAATTGAGCCCTCCTCCGGGAGGGGGGAAAACGCCGCTTGCGGCGTAGGGGGGAGCCCGCGGCATTTTAGATTAGCACTCGCCACAAGCCTAGTGTTTTGCGTTCGTACGCACAGGCTCCTTCCGGCTCGCACGCTCGCCACCTCCCTCTCGGAGGGAGGCTCATAATAGTTCTTGCCCCTTGTGGAAATCAATTCTGTTTTTACTTTCCTGAAAGTCATCCAAACACCTCTGCCGCGGCAACAACGCGAAGGAGCTCTTCCTCTACGCGGTCGCGCCCGTAGGCATCCAAAAAACGGTTCCGGTAGCGATCGGTATGAAGATTAAAGCTCAGTGTCCACGCCCCCCAGAACAGATCGACGTGGCGGTCACCAATGCCACCGTTGCCAAGATCGATAAAGCCCGAAAAGCGCCAGCCGTCGTAAATGACGTTTGGCAAGCAATAGTCACCGTGCAAAAGCGTATCGTTGCGGAGCAGATGTCCGTCTCGTTGCAGAAGTGCGTAAACCTCTTCGGCAGTAGCGTTTCCCCAAAGATCGCAAAAATAGGAAACGTCATACTCCCCTTTTCGGTAATTTTCCTCGGCACGTGCAAGATACTGTACCGTATGATTTTGGACGGGGCAATCCGCAAAATCGGTCTCGTGGAGCATGCGCAAGCGCTCGGCAAGGCAATCGCACAGCCGCTCGGGCTGCTCCAGATATTGCGCATGGGCCAGGTCCTCTCCCACAACGCGCGCGGTCAGAAGCCAATCATGCGTCGCATCGCTGTGCTCGTACAAAACGGCGGCGCCAAGCCCCTTTTGATGAAAATAGCGAGTCATTGCCGCTTCACGCGAAAGCGTTCCAACAGGGGCGGATTTGAGAAAATAACCACCGTCGCGCTCGATATAAAGCACACGCGCCTCGGGGGAACAGCTGCTATCGTAAACGGGAGCTTCGCGTAAAAGCGCTTCCAACTCCGCAGGATAATCTTGCAGTTGAATCTGTATTTTCGTACGTTTCACGAGTTTTCCCCCTTGTTATCTTCGGCTTTTGCAAGCATAAAGACCGAACCTACAATCAGCAAAATACCAAGTGCAGAAATCCAGCTGATCGGTTCCTGCAACAAAAAGACGCTGAACACCGTAGCCGCCATCGGCTCGACGATGCCGAGTGCCGATGCAGTTCCTGCGGGCAGATCCCTGATACCGAGTGTATAAAGAAAATAGGGGGCTACGTAAGTGACCACTCCCATTCCGATCAGCAAAGGAATGAGCAGAAGCGGCGAGGGCGCCACCAGCGACGGGAGCTGCGTCGGCTGTGCGAAGAGTGCCGCAACGATGACCATAAACAGAAAGCTGTAAAGTGTAGTGGTAATGGGATCGTTCCCACGGCGCATAGAGATTTTGGTCAGAACGTTGTATGCGGCGTAGGAAATGCCTGAGAGCATACCGATGAGAATTCCCACAAGGTCAAAACGCAAGCCACCAATCACGCCGGATACCAAACAACACCCCACCAGCATGCAAGCCACCGCACACCACTTCAGGCGCGAGAACTGCTCTCCGAAAAAGAGCGCAGAAAAGATGGAAACGTACACGGGTGCACTATACATCAGCACCACCGCGGTGGAGACCGACGTCATTTGCATGGAGGTGAAATAGCAGCTCCCCGTTAAAAAAAGTGTAATACCGATGAACACGCAGCACAAAAGATCAAGCGCACGCACGCGGAGCGCGCCTCGGCGACAAATCAGCACGTACAAAAGCATACCGATGAACGAGACGGCGCCGCGCACAAAGGTCATTTGCAGGCTACTGAAGCCATAGGGTGCAAGGTAGTGGACAAAGATACCCGACGTACCCCAAAAAATGGCTGCTAAAATAATATACAAAAATGCTTTTTTCATGTTTGCTTTCCCAAAAGGTCCTACTTTTAACGATATTCCTCCAAAACGCTCTTGAGAAGCGCGGGATCGTCGGTCATAATGCAGTCACAGCCAAGCTCGATCAGTCGACGCATCTCGTCGGCGTCGTTGATGGTCCAATACTGCACGGCAACGTTGCGGCGGTGCGCACGCTTGATCAGGGTCGCACGATCCAAGGTCAGCGTAATGCCAAGGTCATAACTCGTGGGGATCTGCGGGCAGGCAAAGAGGCCGCTGTCAAAAAGGTTCACGCCCGAGAACTGCGTCAGGATAAACCTTGCCGCCGTTCCCGTGGGGGCACCGCGCATAAGCTTGGGGTAATTGGTTTTGAGCTCCTGCTCGATCTCGTCGTGGAAGGTTCCTACCACAATGCGGTCGCGGTAGAGAGGATAAGCCTCCAGGACCTCGTCCAGGATCTTGCACGCCTCAAAGCCAAGCTCGCCCTCATTTTTGATCTCCACGATGAAGAGCAGGTCGGGGTGCGTTTGATAAAACTCCGCAAAGAGCTTATCCACAGTTGCGATCTGCAAGCCAAATGCCTTCGGATCCGGCACGTCTTTGTAGATCCGCTCACCGTTTTCGTCCTCAAAATAGTAGCCAAAGTTGAACTGCTCCAGCTCGGAAAGAGTCATATTCTTGATGTAATGGCGGTTTTCTTCGTTCTTGCAGCGTTCCTTGACTTCTTCAAGGGAAATATCGCCGTTGACGTCGCAGGTCTCATCGATGTAGGAATCGTGATTATAGACGAGGTAGCCGTCCTTTGTCAGATACAGATCACTTTCGATGATATCCACACCGATGGTCTCCACTGCCTCTCGGAAGGCGCGCATGGTATTTTCGGGATTATTGATACCTCCACCACGGTGTGCCGCAATCATGGGAAGCTCCCCATCCTTTACTACAAACGGGTTGTTCTCCACGTTCTTTTTTGGTGGGATGACGTTGATTGTGATCATAAACAGGCAAATAACTGCTAAAATTCCTGCAAAAATTTTCAAACCTATGCGTTTTTTCATAACTTGATCTCCTTATTAAGTTATTTTTCCGGCAAAGCTTATCTTACACTTTGCGCTTGAAGTTTCCAAATACCTCGTTGACCTTTTCAAAGCTTGCAAAGGTATCGGGGTGATTTTTGAGAATGCGCATCATTTCACCGATCTGGCGTTTGTTGATGATACAGATCAGCATATACTTCTCAGTATCCGAATACATACCGTGCACGCGTAGCTGGGTAACGCCGTGGTGCAGCTTTTGCAACAGCTCCTGCGCCAGAGGGTCCGGATTTGCGGTGATGATCTCAAACTTGTATCCATTCTTGATACCGCTCAAACCGTGGTCGACGATGACGTTTGCGATGAAAAGGTTGAGCAGCGTACAGATGACAGGTGTGATTCGCATACCGTAGACAAAAAAGGCAATTGCCACCACGCTGGCATCCATAATAAAGGAAACGTACGCAATGTTCAGATCCGGCTTTGCCTTGCGAAGGAGTGCCGAAATGCCGTAGGTACCTCCGCTGGCACCAAAGTGCTTGAGCATGATGGAAAATCCAAAGCCGGAGATGACACCCGTTGCAATGCAGGCAAACACCACGTTAAAGTCCTCGCCGTTGTTGGCAAGGCAGTACGGGCGAGCACCAAGCAGTGTATACAGCTGGGGCAAAAAAGACTGCACGCACATGTAAATGATAAGCATGCCGCCAAGCTTGCGGTCGATCATAGCGCTGACAAGA
>JAZNYU010000013.1:0-4255 GCA_045594605.1 Eubacteriales bacterium | reverse complement strand
AGCAATCATGGTTCGTGACAGCGACGGTCTCCAAAGTGCATACTACACCGGACTGAAGTTTGAACTTCAAGAAGGTGAAAACACCATCTCCATTAAGGTAGCTGAAGGCGTTGCTAAGAGCCAACACTTCAGAGATCTGTATCTCGTTCTCGATGAAGCATTCCCCGAAACTGTAACTGTTGAGGAAGCTATCGAGATCGGTATGACCTATGAAAAGGCTGCTTACAGCGAAGAGTACTACTATGTAACTCTCACCCTTGACAACCAAGTTAATGCTAACGGTTTTGCAAGAGCAACCATTGCTGAAGGTCTGTACGTTACCGTTGCCGGCGGTTACCTCACCGGCGATGCTGAAGGCACCATCAAGGTAGGTGACACTGTTACCTTCCTCGCTAAGTTGGGCGCAGCTAACTCCGCTATGACCACCGGTGGTAAGGAACTCCGTCTGTACGAAGTTAAGTCTTGGGAGATCGTTACTCCCGAAGCATAATTGCTGAAGTTTTTAATCGTTAAAAGTTAATAACTTGCAATAAAAGCAAGGCAACGGCTCTGCCGTTGCCTTGCCCTTTTTTACGGAAAAAATCGCGGTTTTCTTTACACGTATTGCAAAATACTCTTGAAAAGCTGCAAAAAGTATGATATAATGAGGATAATGGGAATTTGTACCAATAAATTGAAACAAACATGTGAGGTATCTTATGCGTAAAAAGCCAACCATTGCCCTGATGTACGACTTTGATAAAACCCTGTGCGATCAGGATATGCAAAACTACACCTTTATCCCCAATCTTGGCATCACGCCCGCCGAATTCTGGGGCAGGGTAGAGAGCTACCGAAAAAAGAATTACATGGAAGGTATCCTTGGATATCTCTATTGCTCTGTCAAAATGTGCGAGGAGAAGGGCATTGCCGTTACAAAGGAATATCTGCGCTCCACGGGCAAGGACATTCGTTTTTACAAGGGTGTCCTCAACTGGTTTGAACGCATCAATCTGTACGGCGAATCCATTGGCGTCAACATTGAGCATTACGTTATTTCCAGCGGCATCAAGGAGATCATCGAGGGTTCGGAGATCAGCAACCGCTTTAAAAAGATTTTTGCTTGCCAATATCTTTTTGACGAGGACGGCAAGGCAGTTTGGCCAAAGATTGCCATTAACTACACGCAAAAAACCCAATACGTGTTCCGCATTTCCAAGGGTGTTTATGATGAGACTGAAAACAAAAAGGTCAACGACAAGGTGCGCGAGCGCGAAATTCCTTATCAAAACATGATCTATTTTGGCGACGGTATTACCGATATTCCCTGCATGACGCTCATCAAAAAGCAGGGGGGCGTATCGATTGCCGTTTACCAAAAGGGTGAGAAGAACAAGGTTACCGATCTGCTGCTTGACGACCGCGTAAACTACATTTGCTCTGCCGACTATCAAGAGGGCGGAGACCTTGACTCCTTGGTAAAGTGCATCATTCAGGAAAAGGCGCTCACACACAAGCTGCAGCTCAAGCAAAGAGAGCAGCGCCGCCGCGAATCCAAAAACCAAACCCCCGCTACGTAAAGGAGCAGAAAATGGAACTTTGGGATCTTTACACCAAGGACCGGGAAAAGCTTGCTGAAACGATGGTGCGAGGGGCGCCGCATCCCGCGGGGAAATACCGTCTTGTGGTGCACATAGCCATTTTCAACCAACGCGGACAAATGCTCATACAACAGCGACAAGCTGACAAATTTGGCTGGCCGAGCATGTGGGATATCAGTGCCAGTGGCAGCGTTATCACGGGAGAAACAAGCTCTATGGCTGCCGAGCGTGAGCTTGGCGAGGAGTTGGGGCTTTCTATCCCATTTTCCAATCGACGCCCGGCACTTACGGTGCATTTTCCCGATGGCATGGGAGACGTTTTTCTGGTGGAACAGGACGTCAACCTTTGTGATCTGGTTCTGCAAAAGGAAGAAGTCCAGGCAGTTCGGTGGGCAGACGAAGAAGAAATTTTGCAGATGATAGAAGAGGATTCTTTTATTCCGTACCAAGCGAATTTTATTGGACTGCTCTTCTATTTGCGCAACCACGCAACCCTGCACGTCAAGCCGGACCCTACAAGAGAATAAAAAACAAACCGACCAATTCTTGTGAATTGGTCGGGTTTTTGTTATACGGTGTCAATTTAAGGCTTGCAGGTTCCGCAAGGGGAATATCCATCCTCAATCATTTCCTCGCGCGTGGCGGTGATGGATTGCTTGTTTTCCTCCTTCATTTTGGAGACCGAGGAGCAGGTGGGCTTGTGGAAGGTTCCGCTGCTCTTGTTCAAAATGTAATCGGTCGCCTCGCTGCCCTCGGTTGTGGGGGGCGTGGAATCTTCTCCCGCAAGGGCGCTCTTGCCCGTTGCGTAGTCAATGGTAATGCCGGGTTGTGCGTTGTAAACAAAGACGTTAAAGCAAATGCCGTCGCCTCCATCCTCTATGGACCATCCCTCCATCAACACACCGCGTGCAACAAGCTCGTCGCCCACAAAAATGGGCGTGACGCGATAGAGCACGTGGTTGCCTGTTTCCTTGATGTAGTCGGCTACCATGTTTTCAAAGGTCAGCATGCCGCTCACGTTAAAATAACGCGTACCCGTAATGAGGTTTTGCTCGTTGTCGTTCTCACCCGTCAGTTGAAAGCCGATCAGGTGGGCGCGGTTGTAGAGGTACTTGCCGTCCACAATGTCATAAGAGGCCTGCATCCAACCCGACGGGTAGACGTGGCTGATGCTCTCTCTATCCTCGGTGGGCATCAGGTCGCGCCCAATGCAAGCCACAGTCGTGCCGCAACGCCCAAGAGCATCGAGGGCGGAGTAATATTCGTAGGACTTGCGGGTGAGTTGGTTTTCTGTAAAAAACGGAACGTTGCCGTTGACCGCCGCATAGGGCTTGCCGTCAAATGCGGGGATGCTTGAGAGATCAAATGAAGGTGCTGACAGTGCGGGGATCTCCGCTTCACCGTCGGATGGGAGTGTGACGCTTGGCGTAGTTGCCGTCGGGGGTGTTGCATCGGTAGGGAGTGGTTGCGACGGTGTGTTGCAGGCTGCAAGCAGTGTGCAAAGCACCAAAAGGAGCGCTAACAGTATCGGTTTCAGGGCGCAAAAACGTTTCATTTTGTCCAAACCTCCTTTGTGATCTTATCGTGTGAGGAGCCGCTAAAGTCGGTGCTTTTCCTCAAAACAAACGATGACGTGTCGCAAGTAAAATAGGTATCCGAGGGGTAAAGGCGATTCCATCGGTAAATGATGAGCTCCTCTATGTCCAACGAGGTCGGGGGCAGAGGGGTATCCTCTACAAAGCAGTAGTCGCCCATACGGGCGGACTGTGCAGGGGCTGCATCTGTGCAAAGCATTGGGCAGTCCCCCTCAAACAAGGGAGCGGAATAGGGGCTTACCCACAAGGGTGTATTTTTTACGTGACGGACGATGTCGGCAACCAAAATGCGGTCGCGGCTTTGCCGACGGTGATTGAACATCATACCGCCGTCATCTCCAAGGCAAACAATCAGCTTCACGGTCTGTCTCCTTTCGCAAAACGGTTTCTGAACTCATTATAACACATCGCGCGCCAAAAAACAACCGTTTGTTGAAGGGGAAGAAAAAAGTTTGCAATTTTTGGGGAGATATGCTATAATAAAGAAAAAAGAAAGGATGGTGTTGGATATGGCAAGGGTGAACCGCAAAAACTTGGGGGATACCATTCTCGAAAGCCCAAAGGCAACCATCATCTTTGGCGTTGTTACTGTTTTGTTCGGTCTCCTCTTTGCGTTTGTGCTTACGGGGAACACCGCGCCCGTGTCTCGCGACGAGGCTCTGGCATACGAGGGCGAATTTGAAAAATACCGCGACGGTAGAAACTGGAGCACCATCTACTTTACCGACGGAACAGAACACGCGCTTTATCCGCACACGCTGGGGCAAAACGTCATCGATCGCCTCAAGGCGCTTCCACGGGGAACAAAGCTTTATCTGTTGGTCAATCCAAACACCGAGTACGTAGCTGAAATTCGCACCGATGATGCGGAAATCCTCAATTTTGAAGCAACGCAAAAGGAAATTGACGATTATCAAATTGGCTACACCATCATTGGTGTCGTGGTTGCCCTTGGCGGCGTGTTTTTGATCGTGTACGGCTGTGTGGCAAAAAAGCACGAAAAGAAAAAGACCGAGAAAAAGGTCACGCGGGACATCGCCAGAAAAACACCACTGCGACCTGCATCCAATAAAAAAGCGC
>JAZNYU010000012.1:0-6924 GCA_045594605.1 Eubacteriales bacterium | reverse complement strand
GGGGGCGGGGGATGCTGGTGCGCATTTTGCGAGCAAGCCGACGGGAGCTCGCTCATGGTCGGCGCGAGCAAAAATCTTCAAATCCGCCCGCGGATTTGAAAATCCAGACAGATTTACAACTTTGCGGTTATTGAAAAGCCAAAGCATCTGTGTTACAATATAAGCACAGAAAGGAAGTGAACCGATGTACCACCTCAATAAATTTTGCAACATTATCTTTAAATTAAGAAAAGAACGTGGTTGGACACAGACCATGTTGGCTGAAAAGCTGGGCATAGCCCCACAATCCATTTCCAAGTGGGAATGCGGCATAGGGTATCCCGACGTTACTTTGTTTCCTCTGATTGCCGAGCTTTTCGGTGTTGACATTGGGGTTCTTTTTGGACAAAGCAATGAAGATGATGAGAATATAAATCATGACAATGAAAAAAAGTTTGTTTTTGAACCGCTCCATCGTGTTGAATTTCTTGTGGGCAACGAATGTGATATCCGGGTTACCAAAGAAGAAGCTGAAGAGGCGCGCCTTGAAATACAAGGCGATGCTTCCTTTATCGAATTTTTAGGAATTGAGAACGATAACGGCATTTTGCGCATCAATGTAAAAAATCCAACGGGAAGCAATACCAACTGGATTCCCTACGACAGAGGAAATTATAAAAAGCGCAATACCATAACACTACACACCGGAAAAAACAGTGGTCAAATTTTTGTTATGCGTTATCTCGATCTCAATTGTTATGAAAGTGAAATTGCCGATGATGTTAGTCAGTGGATATTTATGAAAGATCGCTTATAACTGACTTGAGCGATACGTAGCTTCATTTGCGTGCATAGCGTTACAAGTCCATTCCCCTACCTCACAAATCAAGGACACCTTTGGGTGTCCTTTTTTTCGTCTCAATATTGACAACGCCGCTCCTTTTGTGGTACAATATAAATATCAAAGCTTTTGCAAATTTTGGCACAAGGAGAAGTTTTATGAAAAAGACAGTTTCTCTGCTCGCGCTCTTTTTGGCAATGCTGATGCTGTTTGCATCCTGCAACACCCAAAAAGGTCCGCAAGCCACAACGCCCGAACAATCAACCACCGGCGGCACAACACCTGCGGCAACCACTCCCGAGCCCGAGGGAACAACGCCCGTGGTGACTCCCCCCGAAACGACCACCCCCGATGAAACCACAACAAGTGAGCCAAACTATGACATTCCCGAGACCCCTGTTAAGCCAAAGCCCTTGAGAATTTTGGCTATTGGCAACAGCTTTAGCTCGGATGCAATGGAGCACCTTGCCGAAATTCTTGTTGGCGAAGGCTACACAGATTTCATTCTTGGCAATCTCTACTATGGCGGTTGCTCGCTTGACAGACACAGAACCCATATTGAAAACGGCGCGGCTGCCTACGATTTTCGTGTAAACACCGGCAGCGGTTGGACATCCTCCAAGCAAAACATCCAATACGGCTTGGATTATGCCGATTGGCAGATCGTCACCATTCAACAGGTCAGCGGTTACAGCGGCATTCCCGAGTCTTACGGCAATATGCAATACATTATCGATTACGTAAGAGATCGCGTAGATCCCTTTGTGAAAATTTACTTCCACATGACGTGGGCATATCAGTCCAATTCGGGTCACGGAGATTTTGCCAAGTATAACAAAAACCAAATGCAAATGTATAACGCTATCGTCAACACCGTACAATCATTGGTGGTTGGCAACATCAACATTGAAGGCTACATTCCCAGCGGTACGGCAATTCAAAATTTGCGCACATCCTATCTTGGCGACACGCTCACCCGTGACGGTTATCACCTTTCTACCGACATTGGCAGGTACACAGCAGCGCTGACTTGGTATAAGGCAATCACAGGCGCAGATATTACCGACCTTACGGTTGTGCCCAAAGCGTATAGCAACGTTGCAAATCATCTTTCTGCCATTAAGGAAGCGGTCAACAATGCCATTGCAAATCCTTTTGAGGTCACCCCGTCTACCCACACCGAGCGCGACCTTGCTCTTGACAGAATGACCCTCGCCGATAGAAACTGCTTGATCGACCTCGGTCTTAATCCCGACGATTATGAAATCCTTGACCTTGGCATGGTTGTTGGTGCATATTACAACTCCACCTCTTCCACGTCATCCAATATGGTTACCAACGCCGGCAACAGCCCCGGATTTATTGCAACCAAGCTCTTTACCCAAGAAACACTCCCCGTTGGCTCGGTCATCAACATTTTGCCGGGCTACCAATACCGTCTTGAGGGTTGGCAAACGTTGGGTACCCCCAACAGCGAAGAACGCCGCAGCAACAGCTATAACGATATGATCGTTGACGAAGCGCTTTATACAGCGTATAGCTACATTGGCTTTAACATTTCTAAGATCGCCGGCGGAAATGCTACCCACGACGATCAAGCAGGCATCCGCGTTTACGTTCCCAAAACAACCGAATAACATGACAAAGAAAAGGACATCTGCACAGATGTCCTTTTTGTTTTCCACCCAAGGGTATTGCAATCCCTTCGGTTTTGTGATATAATGAATGCATCTATCAAATCCAACCGAGGGTACTGTTATGGGCCAAACAAAAAAACATAAATTCGGGTTGACAAACAATCAACTCAAGATCATTGCCATTGTGAGCATGCTGCTCGACCATATGGGACTGCTCTTCTTTCCCGATCACTCCATTTTTCGCATTCTTGGCAGAATTGCCTTCCCGATTTTTGCCTACATGATTGCCGAGGGCTGCCGCTACACCAAAAACCGCGCCAAATATCTTGGCATCATTGCCGCTATGGGCGTCGTTTTTCAGGTCGTTTATTTTGTGGCAATGCAGAGCCTTTACCAAGGCATTCTCATCACCTTTTCGCTCTCCATCATCATCATTTATGCCATTGACGGTGTTGTAAAATCCAAAAAGATGTGGGGACGTCTTGCCGCCCTTGGCGCGCTCCTTTTTGTGGTGGCGTTTGTGTTCGTTCTGCCTCGCGTGCTGACGGGCACCGACTTTGACATCGACTACGGCGTTTGGGGAATCCTTTTGCCCGTTCTCGTTTATCTGATGCCCAGCCGCCCGTGGAAGGTTGGTGCGGCTTCGCTCTATCTGTTGATAAGAGCGATCTATTACACCGTTGTTGTGCCCTACCCCATTCAGTGGTGGTCGCTGCTCAGCCTTCCGCTCCTCGCTCTCTACAACGGCGAGCGCGGCAAAGCAAAGATGAAATACCTCTTTTACATCTTTTACCCCGCGCACCTCGTGATCCTT
The DNA here is from genome assembly GCA_045594605.1 of Eubacteriales bacterium. Lineage (GTDB taxonomy): Bacteria > Bacillota > Clostridia > Oscillospirales > CAG-272 > UMGS1865. Next base: position 3,653 of record JAZNYU010000012.1, on the reverse strand, counting down.
TACGGAATTGCCATCTTAATTGAATTACTGAAATAAAAAAACGACGCACTCCCGTGGAAGTGCGGCGATTTTTTATTGTTCTTTCTTGTTTTTGAAAACAAACAGTTTACTGATAACGTAGTTGCAAACGATGACGACAACGGCTGCCACGACCTTGGATGCAAGCTCGCAAAGGTTGACGGTCTTGCCCAAAAGGAGGGCACTCGTCCACGCGGGAATGAGCGCACCCAGTCCCAATGTCAAGCCAAAGGTGATGACGTAATCAAGACCGAGCGTGATGACACGTCCGCCTGCAAAGGGCAACAGCTGCTTCCAAAGAGAGGTGGACCTATCTGCCTCGGTGAATACCCACGCGCGGTTGGTGAAAAAGGCAAAGAGCACTGCACACACCCATTGAATGATCTGCGCCACGGTGTAGAGCGCAAAGTAACGCGCCGACGTTGTCTCCCCTGCGGGGATGTCAAAGATCGCACGTCCGCCAAGCAGAACGGCATAATACACGCCCCAACCGACAACGGTCGTCAGTAAGCCAAAAATGAGGTACATCAGCACCTCGCGGTGCTTTTGCAACAAGGCTTTGATTTTTGCAACCATCATCAGCCCTCTTTTTTCCAGGTCGTTCCCTCTTTGGTATCAATGAGGACAACACCCTTTTCCAAAAGGTATGCACGGATGCGGTCTGCCTCGGCATAGTTTTTGGCTGCCTTAGCTTCTTTTCTCTCTACGATCAGGCGCTCGACCTCTTGTGCAAAGGGATCGTCCGATGCAGGCGCTTCGGTTGCGTCTTCCTTCTTCTCGTTCAGCTTTGCAGCGTTTTCAAGAAGATTGAGGCAAAGAACGGTATCAAAGTCGGCAAGCGCCGCTCTCTTGGTGGCGTCGTTGGTTTTTGCTTTGAGGACGTCATAAACGGCGGTAACTGCCAGAGATGTGTTGAGGTCGTTGTCAAGCGCTTTGACAAATCCTGCCTTGAGTTCGGCAAGAGCCGCTGCGTCAACCTCGCCGTCCTCTTTGAGAGCTGCGATGCGCGCGATGAGCTTGTTATAGGCGACCTTTGCGTTCTCCATGTTCTCCCAGGAGAACACAAGAGACTTGCGGTAGTGAGACTGCAGGCAGAAGAAACGGTAGACCATAGGATCGAATCCCTTTTCAACGAGCAGAGAAACGGTCAAAAACTCGCCCTTGGACTTGCTCATCTTGCCGGAGTTTGTGTTCAGGTGCAGAACGTGGAACCAGTAGTTGCACCACTTGTGACCGAGGAACGCCTCGGACTGTGCGATCTCGTTGGTGTGGTGCGGGAAAGCGTTATCAATGCCGCCGCAGTGAACGTCAAGACGCTCACCCAGATGCTTCATGCTGATGCAAGAGCACTCAATATGCCAGCCGGGGTAACCAACGCCCCAAGGGCTGTTCCATTTGAGCTCCTGATCGTCAAACTTGGACTTGGTGAACCACAGAACGAAGTCTGCCTTGTTCTTTTTGTTGCCGTCGGCTTCCACGCCCTCGCGCACGCCGACTGCAAGATCTTCTTCCTCAAAGTTGTGAAACTTGTAGTATTGATCGAGCTTGGAGGTATCGAAATAGATGTTTCCGCCCGCTTCATACGCATAGTCTTTTTCGATGAGTGACTCGATGACCTTGATAAACTCGTCGATGCAAGAGGTTGCAGGCTCTACCACCTCGGGGCGGCGGATGTTGAGCGCGTTGCAGTCCTCAAAGAATTTTTCGGTGTAGAATTGCGCAATCTCCATAACCGTCTTCTTTTCGCGCTTTGCGCCCTTGAGCATCTTATCCTCGCCCGTATCGGCATCGCTTGTCAGGTGACCGACGTCGGTGATGTTCATTACGCGTGTGACGTCATAGCCGCTGTAACGGAAGTAGCGGTCAAGGATGTCTTCCATAATGTAGGTGCGCAAGTTACCAATGTGCGCAAAGTGGTAGACCGTAGGTCCGCAGGTATACATGCTGACCTTGCCGGGCTCATTCGGGATAAACTCTTCTTTTGTTCTTGAGAGTGAATTGTAAAGTTGCATAATCTATCTCCTTTTGCGGAAAACTCCGCGTGGTGTGTCAAATAAAAATTATTTCTTTTTGCCTTGCTGTTTCTTTTTCTTTTTGGCAACCGAAAAGCCAAAGGTGCCAATCTGTTTGCCAAGCTCAAAGTAGGTGCCGTGTGCGTAGGCGACCAGCCCTGCCTTATCCAAGCGGAGCTTGCCATCGGCATTGACAAGAGCCTCGTCAACGTCAACGGCAACGATGTCAGCGAGGAACATATCGTGCGAGCCAAGCGGGATGACGTCGGTCACGCGACACTCCAAAACGAGGGGCGAGTCTGCAAGAATGGGACACCCGATCTCGCTGGCGCTCTCTTTTGAGAGTCGACATCGCTCAAATTTGTCGATTTTTGCCCCCGTGTGTACGCCACAGAAGTCGGCGGCGCGAACCAAGGACGCAGTGGTCAGATTGATGGCAAACTCACCGCTCTCCTTGATGAGCTTGTAAGAGTGACGCGACGGGCGCACTGAAATATAGGTTTTTGGTGGGATGGTGTTGGTAATGCCCGTCCACGCAACGGTGAAAACGTTATCACAGCCGTCGTGCGAGCAGGTCACCATTGTGGGGGGAACCGGCGCGAGCATTGCTCCGCCACGCCATTTGACCTTTGCCATCACGTCTCTCCTTTCTCTAAATAGTTATTCAGTATATTATATCACATTTGTGCGTGGTTGTCAATTATAAAAAAGGAAAGAGTGCGTTTTCTTTTTGAAAAACCTCTTGACTTTTCTTTTGGGGTGTGTTAGAATAGGAGAGTAAAAATGAGATACATACAGTATGCATCACTATGGAGGCATATTTCGCCTGATGGCGAATATACCGACACCTCGCCCGAGTTAGCAAGCTACTCGTGCTTAGGTGTGGTATGCGAAGCGGATTCGACGAACAAAGTTCGCCGAGCCGCATCTCAAAGCTCCGTAAATGTGATGCAACTGTGTTGCATCACATTTACGGAGGCATATCGAAGTGGTCATAACGAGGCGGTCTTGAAAACCGTTTGGGGGCAACCCCACGGGGGTTCGAATCCCTCTGCCTCCGCCAAACAAACACCCCATTACCTTGTGTGATGGGGTGTTTGTTTAGTGGGGGTAGTCGGTCAAGAGAAACCCTACTCCAAATTCGCCTGCGAATTTGTGAAAAGGTTCTGAATCCCTCTGCCAAATTACTATAAATACCGAATTATCAAAAAACGACAAAAATTGCCCCCCACCCTTCCTACAGGAAAAGTGGGGGCAATTTTTAGCATTTAGTACGTTAAAGCCTCTGAATTATCTGGTCTTTTGAAGCTCCAGAAACTTAATTGACAGCTCTTTTCTACGCTTTGTTTCTCTTGCAACGCGAGCTTCCAATTTTTTCTTAGCGTCTGCTCTCGCATCTTCAAGAGCCTGATTAACTACAGGAGTATTAGGAACCTCCAAAGCAAATATGGTCGAGAAGTTCTCGGCGAACTTACGCATAAATTCCACACTCTGATTGAGAGCAGGAGCAACTACATCCGCACTGGGAGCCGCAGCAGAAGCGACGGAAACAATTTCCAACAGATCGTCATCGTCATGACTTTCAACTACATCAACGGGAGCATTCATCATATTTTCATCCAT
>JAZNYU010000011.1:0-1815 GCA_045594605.1 Eubacteriales bacterium | reverse complement strand
GGGCAGTCGTAATTGGTTTTTACGCGCTCCTCCATCGAAAGATGATCCTGCGGCTTGTAGTAGTTATCGTAGGAAATAATGGTGATCTCATTGGGGAAGAGCTTTTTGAGCCCCTCGGCAAAGGTGGATTTTCCCGAGCCTGTGCCGCCCGCAATTCCTATCAGCATGGGTGTCATTTTGTGCCTCCGTCATTCAAAAAAAGTGCTTTTTGGTGTCTTTTCACCATTATACCACATTCTGCGGCATTTGGCAAGATTGAATTGCATTTTTTGTGCAAAAGAACTTCACATCCACATTCTTTTTTTGAAATAAAAGAATGTTTCTTCAAAATATGGTAAAAAATAACACGAAAACGCCCAAACTTTGCGTATTTTTTAACATGTTTATATATATTTTCATGGTTTTTTATTGACAGATAACAGAAAGTGTGCTATAATGATTCTATATTTTTTTATTACCGAACACCAATATTATAGAATAGGAAGGAAAAACAAATGTCAACCAACACAGCCAACACAAATCAAAACCCAAAAGTGGATGTTAAGCACAGAGTGCTCACCATTATTGGTATCGTGCTTTGCGTTATTTTGGTGCCTATCCTCATCGTCAACTGTACGTTGATCGTCAAGAGCTTTATCAACAAGGATGAAGCACCCGATTTCGCAGGCGTTGTTCCGCTCATCGTACTTACCGACTCCATGTATCCCGACATCAAAAAGGGAGACCTGATCTTTACCAAAAAAGTTGACACAAGTGATATTCAAGTAGGCGACGTTATTTCGTTCTACGCCGCCGAGGACGACTACACCACCATTTGGACGCACAAAGTGATCGAAGTCATTCCGGATGGCGACACAGTCAAGTTCCGCACCCAAGGTGTTAACAACCCCACACCCGACGGCAAGCTCCGCGAGGCGGACAAGATCGTGGGCAAGTGGAACGACGTTCGCATTGGCGGCGCGGGCAGCCTTGCAATGGAAATGCAAAAGCCCGGCGGTCTTATCATTTGCGTAGTGGTTCCCATTCTGCTCTTTGTCGGCTATGACATCATCCGCCGCAAGATGTACGAAAAGAACCAAGGCAGCGACGTTGATGCACTGCGTGCCGAGCTCGAAGCCCTCAAGGCAGAAAAAGCCGCACAGCAAGCAGCCCCCGAGGTCATCCCCGAGGTTATCCCCGAGGCAACTCCCGAGGTCATCCCCGAAGATATCCCCGAAATTGCTCCCCAAGAGGACACCACCCCCGAACCCCCGCAAGGAGAATAATACAGTCTCCCATAACTCTGCACTCCCTTCGATATTATGAGGCATTGCCTCACAATATAAAATTTGTTATTCTTCCCTCGGAAGCCACGCCGCGGGGTGAATGCATAAAAACCTTAAGATTTTTTGGCGATGAAATCTTACGGTAAACAATCGCCAAAAAATCAAAATTCCCTCGGGTTAGGGAAGAATAATTTTTTTCAAAATAAGAAAGGAATTTCTACTATGAAGAAAAACGTAATGATGAGAGTTGCTTCCGCTCTGTTGGTAGCAGTTCTGATGACAACCTGCGCAATCTCCGGCACTTTCGCAAAGTATACCACAAGCGACACCGATACCGATACCGCTCGTGTAGCAAAGTGGGGTGTTAATGTTGCAGTAGAAGTTGATGGCGCTTTTGCCTCTGAATATGATGCTGATACCACTGTTCAAGACGCACAAGCTCAAACAATTGCAAAAACTGTTGTAAATACCAGCAATGATGATAAAAAACTTCTTGCTCCCGGTACTGAAGGAACTCTCCTGAAAACAGCAACTATTTCTGGTACTCCTG
>JAZNYU010000010.1:0-2299 GCA_045594605.1 Eubacteriales bacterium | reverse complement strand
AGGAAGGAAGCATACTCCCAACCGCCATTCTCGCCCGTGGCGAGCTTCTCAATAGCTGCATTGAGACCGCCGTGCGCATGCAGCACCGAGCCAATGACCGCAACGATGCCAACAAGCATAATAATACCTTGAATAAAATCGTTGATAGCCGTTGCTACGTAACCGCCAAGAAGGACGTAAACACCCGTCAGAGCTGCCATTACAATGACGCAAACCGAGTAGTCAATGCCCTCATACGCCATCGAGAACAAACGGGAAAGTCCGTTGTAAAGGGAAGCAGTGTAGGGGATGAGGAAGATAAAGGTAATGCAGGATGCCGCAATTTTGAGTGCGGGAGAGCCAAAGCGGTTGCCAAAAAAGTCGGGCATCGTGCGCGAGCCGATGTGCTGTGTCATAATGCGCGTGCGACGACCGAGCACGACCCAAGCAAGAAGTGAACCGATAAAGGCGTTGCCAAGACCGATCCAGGTAGAAGCCAAACCAAAGTTCCAACCAAACTGTCCGGCATATCCAACAAAGATAACGGCAGAGAAGTAGGATGTACCAAATGCAAATGCGGTGAGCCAAGGACCGATCGAGCGACCGCCAAGCACAAATCCGCCAACATCGGTGGAGTGCTTACGGCAATAAACGCCAATGCCGATCATAACCGCAAAAAATACGACCAATAAAGTTGTGATGATAATAGTGTCCATAATAGACCTCCTTTGGCTTTTTATATTCCGTTTTGCCTTGTCGACAAAAACAAAAAGCCCCCCGAGTCAATGACTCGGAGGACGAATATACTTCGTGTTACCACCTCTGTTTGCCTATTCCTCACGAAATAGACCTCGTCGGGTACCATCATACCCTATGCCCATAACGGAGCAACCCGTTGCAACTTACTCACACATGGTTTTCGATGCAAAGCTCGCGGAGTGTATTTCCAAAACAGACCTGTCACTGCCTCGCACCAAACGGCAGTTCTCTGTGCACGCGGAATGTTTTGTACTTGATTTCCGGTCATCGCCTTTTTGTATTATGCTCCCATTATAGCACTTTTTTCGTGTTTGTCAACCCCTTTTTTGCATTTTTATGCAATTTTTTCGGAAAAAAGTCGGGATTATTCAAAGCATCATTTCCAATACGGCTTGGTTCTTGTGTTGGCAAGATAGGAGCCCATGTGGGTTTTGTCGATGATCTCTCGGGCAAAAATCAGCATCGCCATAAAGGTCGCCTCGGGATAGCAGTGGTAGGTGCTCTGAATTTCACCGTTGATCTCTACCTTGCCCGTACCCAAAATTTCATACTTTACCAAAATCTGCAATACCTCTTTTGCTCTCTCTTGCGAGATGCCGAGATTTTTGACAAGCAGATCTGCGGTAAAAGCGTTTTTGTGATGGCGTTTGTAAGCAAGTACACAGGTGTTAAACACGTCGGGATCGGCAAGATGTGCAAAAAAGGCAGGGTAGTCGATGCCGTCAAGATATGCCGCGTTTGCATCCTTTGGCTCGGGCACGATCAAAAAATATTCCTGGCGCGTACCAAGTCCTGCCATGGTAAAGCCGTAATTGTTGCGAATTGAGGAAAAATGCTGTTCGCCCGGCTTCATTCTCTCTGCCATAAAGTCAACGGTGTCGTTCACGCCCGAAAAGAACTTAGCTACCACACCGGGCATCAGCGAGCGGTTGATGTCCCAGCAGTAATCAAACGCAACCTTAAACTTTTCATTCTCTGGGGTATCGATCAACCTTTTTACCATTGCAAATCGCGGATCCTCATAGGAGGTCACGTCACGCCCGAAGAGGGCGTCGATCGGCACTGCAAAAAAGTCGGCAATTTTGGGCAGCAGCTCTACGTCGGGAGCACCACCGTTCTCCCATTTTGAAACCGCCTGCGCACTCACGCCAATGTATTTGGCAAGCTCCTCTTGCGTAACCCTCTTTTCGCGGCGCAAAGCCGTAATCTGTTTTCCCAGTGCTTTTACGTTCATAGCATCCTCTCCTTTGCATCGGCAACTAAACCGCCGTTTTCGTTATTTCTATTATACCACAATCGGCGGTTGAGTACAATAGACGTGTTTTTGATAAAAAACAAACGGTGGTTGCTTTTTTGCGGAGAACGATCTCAAAGCCTCCCCTGTGCAAGGGGAGATGGCGCCCTATCGCGAGTCGGAAGGGTTGGTCAAAAAAAGCTTCCTCCTCAAATGAGAAGGAAGCTTTTTTATAACACAAACATTTTAATCGCCTTAACGGCAAAACCGCCCTTGAACTCGCCAACCTCGCCAAGAGCGAAGAAAGCACCGCCCTGGTCACACATC
>JAZNYU010000009.1:0-10153 GCA_045594605.1 Eubacteriales bacterium | reverse complement strand
GTCATTTCGGCAATGTAGCCGGCATCGGGCGTGCCACCGCTCTTGAGCATTTTATCAAAGCCGTAGAGCATACGGGCGGCGAGATAGTCGCGGTCCCCTGCTACGGCATAAACGTTGGAGCGCATGCTGATATCCTCGATCAGCTCCATCGGCTCGTCGCCAAAATCGACGGTGTTGCCCAAAATATAAAGCGTATCGCTATCGCTGATGAGAACGTTATCCATCAGCTCCTTGAACTTTTGATAGTTGCCGCAAATATCCGCAATTACGTAGGTCATATTTTTCTCCTTGGTATCAAACAAATTCTGCAGGGTAGCTGTTGATGATGTCAACCTTGATGGTGGCATCTGCCTCGTGGAGCATCTCGCGGATGCGGTCGCAAACGAGGTTTTCGGTAAAGAAGTGTCCGCCCGCGATCATATTCATGCCGCGCTCGGGAGCCTCGGTGAGCTGATCGTGGCGAAGGTCACCCGTCAGATAGGTGTCCGCGCCTGCGGCTGCTGCCGCGCCCGATTCACCTGCACCGCCGCCGCCCAGAACGGCTACGCGAGAGACAAGCTTGCCAGCATCACTGATCTGCACGTAGGGCGCACCCGTTACCTCTTTGACGTGTGCGGCAAAATCCTTGAGCGTCATTGCCGTGGGAAGTGTGCCGATGCGGCCGATCTCCTCGCCATCCTTACCAAAGGGGACGATGTCGCAAAGACCGACGGCTTTTGCCAGAACGTCATTGACACCGCCACCTACGGCATCGAGACGGGTATGAAAGCTCATAGCCGACACGCCCGAGGTAAGCAGGCGAATGACCTTATCCACAGTCGCCTCACCGGGGGCAACTGCCTTCAGGGGATGGAAAATGAGGGGGTGGTGGGAGATGACAAGGTCATATCCCTCTCCCACGGCATGCTCTGCCACAGCGGCGGTAATATCGAGTGCCACAAGCACGCGGCGTACTTCTTTTTTGTCATCGGGACAAACCATCAAGCCGTCGTTATCCCAGTCGCAGGAAAGGGCGCGCGGCATCTTCTCTTCAAAAAACGCATACAGCTCTCTTACTGTCATTTCAATTTCTCCAATCTTTCCTTCAAAAATTGCAGGATGCGATCCTCGTCGCGTGTGTCCACATTTGTGGACTGTGATTTGCCGCGCCGTATCGCCTCCCAAACGCCGATCTCGTGCTCTACAAATCCACAAAGATGCGGCGCGTTGTTTTGTATATTCCATTTACCGAGGAGCAGTTCTTCCTCGGTGTATTCTTCATTTTTGCCGCTAAAGCGCGCGGCGATCGTTTGATAGTACCGATCCTCGTGTGTGATCGTTTCGCCCTCGATAGAAAAGCCGTTCTCCAGCAGCCAGCGGCGCAACAGATGCGCACGCGTCATGGGCTGGAGCACCAAACCTATGCCTGCGTCCTTTACCCAAGGCGCCTCGGAGAGGATGCGGATGATCAATTCTCCGCCCATTCCAAAAATCAGGATGTTATCGGGGGCAAAATATTCGGTGCCGTGAAGACCGTCGGTTTGCAACGTGTCGATCTTATGTGCAAGCCCATGGGCGGCAATATTGCGCGCGGCGCTCTCGATAGGTCCGCGATTGATGTCGCACGCGAGCGCGCGCGAAGAAATACCCTCTCCTACAAGATAGATAGGCAGATATGCGTGGTCGGTTCCAACGTCGATCACAGAGCCGCCCTTTGTCAAGTACGGCAGAGCGCTGCACAGACGTGCCGACGGAGTCAGTATCGTTTGCATAGGTCTCCTTTCGGGGCTTATTTTTGGTAGAAAACAGGGTGCCGCACCTGCGGTACGACACCCTTGTGCCAATTATTTCTTTTCGGCAAGGAACTTGTTAATTGCTTCTACCAGAGCGTCAGCGTCGGTTCCGTGTACGGCGCAGGCATCCTCGATGGACTCACCGCGGGACGCGGGGCAACCCAGACAATGCATACCGATAGCAAAGAAGAATTGCGCGGTCTCGCGATCGTAATCAAGAACGTCACCGATGATGGATTGCTTTGTAACTTTCATTTTGCAATCTCCTTTCTTGAATGACTTATTGTATACTCACGATATACATAAGTTATTATAACCCATTTTTTTTGCAATGTCAATGACTGCGCCTGCATTTTCGCAAAAAAATTGATGCAACCGTGGGGTTCTGCCTTGACAAAAAAGAAAAAAACTGATATAATTATGTTGGAGTGATATGTCGCTTTGCAGACAAAGAGAGGAGGTGTGCGTATGCGCCCAATACTGACAGACGTAGTGGCAAATGAGCGCCTTCGCGCCCGTCTTGGCGAGGAGCTTGCCGCGGGTAAGCTTTCGCACGCTTATATCCTTTCGGGTGAGCGCGGATGTGGAAAGCACACGCTGGCTCTCCACATCGCCGCCGCTCTTGCCTGCGAAAGACAGACCGATACGCACACACCCCTGCCCTGCCTTGGGTGCTCTGCGTGCCGCAAGATCCTTGAAGGCAACTCCCCCGACGTCATTTACGTCAACCGTGGGGACAAGGCAACGCTTGGCGTAGATCCCATTCGCGAATTGCGGCAGGACGTCTATATCCCCCCGAATGATCTTTCGGTCAAAATTTATATCATCGAAGAAGCACACTTGATGACACCGCAGGCGCAAAATGCGTTTCTGCTCACACTCGAAGAGCCCCCCTCCTACGTGCTGTTCCTTTTACTTTGCGAAAACACGTCTCTGCTTTTGGAGACGGTGCAGAGCCGCGCTCCCGTTTTGCGGCTGGAGCCCGTGCCGAGTGAGATGATCCTTGAGCACATCAAAAGAACTGTTCCCGAGGCGAAACGGATGTGGGAGAGCGATAGAAGTGCCCTTGAGGAGATCGTGGTTGCCGCCGACGGCAGCATTGGACGAGCCCTTGAGTTGCTTGACCCCAAGCTCTACAAGCCCCTCTCCGACCGCCGCGAGCTTGCACGCACCTTTGCACGCCTTTGCGCATCCCCCAAAAATGCGGGAGAAACCATGCGCTTTTTGAACCGTCTTGGAGCTAAGCGCGACGAGTTGATCGAGCAGCTGAGCACCATTCTGCTCTGCTTGCGTGATCTTTTGCTCTCCAAGCAGACCGAAAACGCGCCCCTTTGCTTCTTCTCCGACCGCGAGGAAGCCGCATCGCTGGCTTACTCCTTTACCACTCCCGCGCTCCTCTTGCTGTGCGACAGTGTTGGAGATGCGACCGACCGCTTGCGTGCCAACGCAAACGTGCGCCTGACCGTTACGGCAATGGCGCAGCAGTGCGGACTGCTCTGATAGATACACGTTCCCCTTTTGTGGGAAGAAAGGAACCGATATGGAAGACAATAACAAGACCGCCCAGGCGCAAAACACCCCCGCAGCCGGCGGTGAAAATAAAAGCCGTCGCCGCAGAGGACATCGCGGTGGCAAAAAGCACCAGGAAAAGAAGCAACGCGCGGCAGCAGCCGCTGCGGCTGCCGCCGCTTCCGAGGGTGCCGTAAAGCCCGAGGGTGCACCGCAAAAAAGCGAAAAAGCAGCACCCGTGGCACAAAAGAACAACCAACAAAATCAACAAAAAGAAAAAAGAAACGATCACAGAGGTCGCCACGGACGTCACCAAAAGGACGGTGCAAAGCAGGCTGACCGCGCACCCCAAAAGAATGACATCAGCAAAGATCTCAAAGAGGATCGCGAGCTTGCCGAGTGGCGCGCAAAGATCGTGCTCAATGCCACTCCCGAAGCGCCGGCTGCTCCCGTAGTCGAGGAAACACCCGTTCAAGAGGAGCCCATGCCCCAATTGAGCAACGAGGAGCTCTTCTCCTCCCCCGTATCCGCTCCCTCGCCCGTGGCAGAGACCGACGAGGAAAAGGTAGAGGTCATTGGCATCCGCTTCCGCTCTGCGAGCAAGGTCTACTACTTTGATCCGCGCGGACAAAAGCTGAAAAAGGGCGAGTTTGCCATTGTGGAGACCGCAAGAGGTCCCGAGTTTGGCGAGGTCGCTATGGAAAACACCATGGTCAACGTCAGCGAAACGGTAACCCCTCTGCGCCCCATGATCCGCGTGGCTACCCCCGCAGATATCGACCATAACGCAGAAAACCGCGAAAAAGAAAAGAATGCGCTGATCATTTGTCAACAAAAGATCGAGGCGCATAAACTGGATATGAAGCTGATCGACGTGCAATACGCGTTCGATAACTCCAAGCTCCTCTTCTACTTCTCGTCCGACGGACGCGTCGACTTCCGCGAGCTCGTCAAGGATCTGGCATCGGTCTTCCGCACTCGCATCGAGCTGCGCCAAATCGGTATTCGCGACGAAGCAAAAATGCTCGGCGGCATCGGCTCTTGCGGCCGTATGCTCTGCTGCTCCACCTTCTTGCCCGACTTTGCACAGGTCTCCATCAAGATGGCAAAGGAGCAAGGACTCTCGCTCAACTCGGCAAAAATTTCGGGTATGTGCGGCAGACTCATGTGCTGCCTGCATTTTGAGTCCGAGACCTACGCCGAGGAGATCCGCCGCACTCCCTCGGTGGATTCGCTTGTAAAGACCGAGGACGGCATCGGAACGGTCATCTCCACCAATCCATTGGCGGGAACCATCCGCGTCATTCTCAAGGACTCCCCCGACACACCTCCCAAGCAATATCACCGCAGTGAGGTCACACCTCTTGGCAGAGCACCCAAAAACGGGGAAAAGAAGGAAGAAACGGCAGAATAATCCCCAATTTTTTTCGACAAAAGAACCGTTTTTTCGATAGAAAATATTTTTTTGAAAAAAATATCAAAAAACAGTTGCAAAAACAAAAAAATTGTGATACAATATAAGTGTCCAAAAAATTATCAGGAGGAAAATAAGATGGCATACAAGATCAGTGACGATTGCGTAGCATGCGGCGCTTGCGTTGAAGCTTGCCCCATGGGCTGCATCACCGAAGGTGACGGCAAGTATGAGATCGATGCAGATACCTGCGTATCTTGCGGTGCTTGTGCTGAGGCTTGCCCTGTTGGCGCTCCCCAGGAAGCATAATACATCTTTGCTACCTAAGAGCGAAGCGGGCGGTACTCGTTACCGTTCCTCTTCGCTCTTACAATTCTACCAAGGAGTTGGCGTATGACAGATCTTCCGCTCCCCCCTTTTCAATTGCCTCTTCTTGCCGAGGATGAACGGCTTGATACGGTAAACGAAAAGATCCGACTGATTCAAAAAAAGCAAGGACTTACCTTTGGGACCGATGCGTTTTTGCTTGCGGCGTTTGTCAAATCCGCACCAAAAACACACGTTGTCGACCTTGGCAGCGGAACGGGCATCCTTCCCCTCTTACTTTTGGCAAAGGGCAAAGTCAAAAGTGCCACCGCAGTTGAGGTGCAGCCCGCATTTGCCGACCTGATTGCACGAAATGCAAAGCTCAACGGCTTTGCCGACCGCATCATCCCCCTGTGTGCCAACGTGCGCGACCTGCGCCCCGAGAACATAGGCGGCGAGGCGGGATTGGTCATTTCCAATCCACCCTACATGAAATGCACGTCGGGCAAACGCAACGAGAGCGATGAAAAATATATAGCCCGCCACGAGGTTTGCGGAGACGTTGCTGATTTTTGTGCCTGTGCCGCTCGCATCTTAAAGCACGGCGGAAAGTTTGTGTGCGTCTGGCGCCCCGACCGCTTGACCGACCTCTTCGGTGCTATGCGCGACCATCGGCTGGAGCCGAAGCGAATGACCTTTGTGCACGCCGACCGCGAGAGCGAGCCTTGCAGCGTGCTTATCGAAGCCACCAAGGGAGCCGCACCGTCGGTTCGCGTATCAAAGCCGCTTATCTTATATGAAGATTACACCGATGGCGAAAAGGTGCGCCGCCTGACACCGGAGGCGCAAGCCATTTATGACACTTGCAGCTTTGGTGACCAAACGTTGCCGTGACCGAAACCTGAAACAGTACATTCTAAAATTTGAAATAAAACCACCAAAGGAGAACAGAATTATGAAGAAGAAAAAGATTGCAAAATGGATTGCAATATCCGTAGCCGTTACCGCAGTTATCGCTTTTGCAGCAGGCGTAGCTTACGAGCTCAGATCGATTAAGAAGCTGACCGTTGACATTGACGATGACGAAGAGCCCCAAGCAGATGACCTCGTAGAAGAGGCTGCCGAAGCTTAAATAACAGCAAAAGGTGAGCAAAAAGAGAACCGAAACGGTTCTCTTTTTGCCTATTGGAGAAATGGAACACATCAAACGAATTTTGAGTTACACGCGCAGGGCTTTGGATGATTACACAATGATCCGCCCGGGAGATAAGATCGCAGTGGGGGTTTCCGCAGGTAAGGATTCGCTCACCCTTTTGTGCGCCATGGCAGAGCTTCGCCGCTTTTACCCCGTTCCCTTTGAGCTGGTCGCCATTACGGTTGACATGGGCTTTGAGGGCGGCATGGACTTTGAACCCATTCAAAAGCTATGCGACCAGTTGAACGTTCCCTATTACATCGAAAAAACCGAGATTGCAAAGATCATTTTTGACATCCGCAAGGAGAAGTCGCCCTGCTCGCTTTGCGCCAAGATGCGCCGCGGCGCGCTCCATCGCGCGGCAAAGGATCACGGCTGCAACGTAGTGGCTCTCGGTCATCACTTTGACGATGCCGTGGAAACCTTTATGCTCAACCTCTTTTTTGAGGGACGTCTGGGCTGTTTTTCGCCGGTGACCTACTTGTCGAGAATGGACATCACGCTCATTCGCCCGATGATCTACATGCCTGAGAAAGAGGTACGCTACTTTGCCAACAAGGTGGACTTGCCCGTTATCAAATCCCCCTGCCCCGCAGACGGAAACACGCAACGCGAAGAGATGAAGCAGCTGCTCTCAAAGCTCGACCGCGAGCACAACGGACTGCGTTATCGCATCTTTGGTGCGATGCAGCGCGGCGAGATCGACGGCTTTAAGCTCACCCCCGGCATGCAAGGCATTAAGGCGTATGAGGATGAGGACGGCGAATGACGCTGCTCAAACTTTTCGCGCACCGTTAGCAAGTTTTTGATAAAACTTTTTTCAAAAAGTTTCCGCCATCAAGGGCGCGCAGCCCTTGTCGCCTCGCCCACCAGGCGAAACAAAGCCTCGGCGTCTCTTTTTAATAGGTTTTTCTTTGCGCCTCCACTTTGCAAAGAAAAACCGACTATGGAGTTTATGAAAACAAACACGTCGTTCGCACTCAAAAAACTGTTAGCCACTTTTTCTTTTGGCATCGTAGGCGCAAAAGAAAAAGTTAGCAAAAAGAAAAGCGCCGCAAACGGAGGGCTCTGCCCCTCCACCCCGCCACCTTTTGAAAAAGGTGGACGAAAACTTTTCTAACAAAGACACTAAAACTTTAAGAGAGGAACCACAATGAACTTTTTACCGCTCTCTCGCGCGGATATGGTGGCGCGCGGCTGGGATAGACCTGATTTTGTTTACGTTACGGGTGACGCTTACGTCGATCATCCGTCCTTTGGCGTCTCTATCATCTCGCGTGTGCTTGAGGCAGCCGGCTATCGCGTGGCTATCCTCTCGCAACCCGACTACAAAAGCTGTGACGCCTTTCGTGAATACGGCCGTCCGCGTCTCGGTTTTCTCGTCACGTCCGGCAATATCGACAGTATGGTAGCGCATTACACCGCATCCAAAAAGCGCCGCAGCTTTGACTATTACTCCCCCGGCGGCGAGATGGGCAAACGCCCCGACCGCGCCGTGATCGTCTACTCCAACCGCATCCGCGAAGCCTATGGCGACGTGCCGATCATCCTTGGCGGTCTTGAGGCGTCTCTCCGTCGCTTTGCCCACTACGATTATTGGGATAACAAGGTGCGCCGCTCGGTTCTTGTCGACAGCACCGCCGATATTCTCACCTACGGTATGGGTGAGAACATCCTTTTGCGCATCGCGGAGCTGCTCTCGCGCGGTGTGCCCGTCAAAAAGATCCGCGACGTGCGCGGAACGGTCTACCTTTGCCGTCCCGAGGATGCCGTCCACTATGACGTGGCGGCAACCTTTGACTATAACGAGCTCAAAAACGACAAACGCAAGTACGCCGAGGCGTTTGGCGTGCAATATAAAAATCAGGACTCGATCAACGGTCGCGCGATCTGCGAACTTTACGACGGAAAGATGCTTGTGCAAAATCCACCTATGCCCCCCTTGGAGAGGAGCGAGCTCGACCGCGTTTACGCCCTGCCTTATATGCGTGATTATCACCCCACGTACAAGGAAAAAGGCGGCGTGCCCGGCATCGAAGAGGTCAAATTCTCCATCACGCACAACCGCGGCTGCTTTGGCGGCTGCAACTTCTGCGCGCTCGCCTTCCACCAAGGCAGAACGGTGCGCTCTCGCAGTGAGCAGAGCGTGATCGAAGAAGCGCGAAAGATCACCGCTCTCCCCGATTTTAAGGGTTACATCCATGACGTCGGCGGCCCGACTGCCAACTTCCGTTACCCTGCCTGCGACAAACAGCTGACCGACGGTGTTTGCTCCAGTCGCAAATGTCTTGCCCCCAAGCCCTGCCCCAACCTCAAGGTCGACCACAGCGAATATCAACACCTGATTGAAGAGATCGAGGCTCTGCCGCGCGTCAAAAAGGTATTCATCCGCAGTGGCATCCGCTTTGACTATCTGCTCAAGGACAAGAGCGACGCCTTCTTCCGCAAGCTCGTCCGCGATAACGTCAGTGGACAACTCAAGGTCGCGCCCGAGCATTGCTCGTCGGCGGTGCTCGCCTGCATGGGCAAGCCCAACTTTGGCGTTTACGAAAAATTCCGCGAGAAATTCTTTGACATTACCCACGAGATGGGAAAAGAGCAATACCTTGTCCCCTACCTGATGTCCAGCCACCCCGGCTCGACGCTGAACGATGCCATTGAGCTTGCCGTTTGCCTGAAGAAAAACGGCTACGCGCCCGAGCAGGTGCAGGACTACTACCCCACCCCCGGCACGGCATCAACGGTGATGTATTACACGGGCATTAATCCCTTGACGATGAAGAACGTTTACGTTGCCACCGACTATCACGAAAAGCAGCTCCAACGCGCGCTGCTCCAATACAACCGTCCGCAAAACGCTGACCTCGTGCGCGAGGCGCTGACAAAGGCAGGACGTACCGACCTGATCGGTCACGGTCCCGAATGTCTTGTTCGCCCCGCCAACACCTACACCCCCAAAAAGGATGGCGGCAAAAAGCCGACCGCTCCCCAAAGAGGCACGAAAAAAGCGCCGCAAAGAGATGCAAAAGGCGCAAAAAGCGCTACACGCGGCACAAAAAGCGGCACACGTCCTGCAAGAAAGACAAGTGCAAAGCCAAGCGGGCACAAGAAAAAGAGATGATAAAAAGGCTTTCCCGATTGCATCGGGAAAGCCTTTTGCTTTTGAAACGTCTCAAAAATTTATAATTTTTTCCGTTTTGCGTGATATGGGCGTGCCAAATTCTGTTTATTGGGGTAGAGGCTCCCAAAAGCCCAAAAACGAAAAAGGAGAAACAAAATGAAAAAGACACTCAAAATTGCGCTTGTGCTTTGCCTGGCGCTTGCTATGGCACTGTCGGCAACCGCTTGCTTTGGCTCTGACAAACCTGCAGTCACCACACCTGCAACAACCACACCGCAAGCAACCACCCCCGAGGTTACCACACCCCAAGAAACGCCCGACCCCGATAAGCCCGAGGGTGCAGTCCTCGTGGATTCGGTTGGCGGAAAAAACGCTGCCGAGCTGCTTGAATCATTTGCAACCGCATTTAACACCGCAACCAGCTACGATTGGTCGGCAGAAATGACCGTGACCGAAGAGGGCTTCTCTATGACGCAAACCGTTTCGATGAAGCTCTCGGGCAGCGAATTCGCTCTTGTTATGGGAATGGATGGCGAGGCAATGGAGATCTACTTTGTGGATGACGTTCTTTATATGAACTCGTTTGGAGAGAAGATGCAGATCCCTGCCGACAGCATTGATGAAATTCTCGGCGAGGGCGCTCTTGAAAGCTTTTTGTATATGGCAGAGGGCTTTGAGGTTTCGGATGCAGAGCTTGCCGCCGCGGCTGATGCAAAAATCTATCGTTTGAACGACAAATACATCATCACCCTTCACTACGTCAATGAGGACACCGGCTTGGAAGAGACCTCCAAATACTACTTCAACGCCACCGGCGAGATGACCGAAGCAGAAAG
>JAZNYU010000008.1:0-2762 GCA_045594605.1 Eubacteriales bacterium | reverse complement strand
GGGCAAAATTCTCCTCTGTGATCTTTTCTATCACGACCTCCACTTCCGTATAGGGGGAAATTTCCCGCAGATTGCTTGCAAGGGATTCAACTTTACAGCACCCAATCTGCAACGCTTTATACTGCTGGCGGTGGAGGTTGGTGATGTCCACACGGTCAAAATCAATCAACCGCAGTTTGCCCACACCCGCTCTTGCCAAGGCGATGGCGATATTGGAGCCGAGGCCACCAAGACCGCAAATGGCGACCGTTGCAGAAGAAAAACGCTGGTGCAGTTCCCTTCCGTGACGGGCAATTAAGGCCTCCGACCATTCATTTTTCGTAGGAATCACTCAACCACCTCCCACGAAACTGACGATCTCCAAGCTGTCGCCGTCTTGGAGAATGATCGCCTCGTACTGGGACTTAAATACGATGTCGCCATTGCGCTCCACGGCGATGCGCTTGGGGTCGTAGCTGGTTGTACTGAGATATTGCGCTACCGTCTTGCCCGCAATATCCAGCTCTGCGCCGTTTACCTTTACCATAATTGCACCTCCTCACATGAAAAAACGGGAAACCTCCGATTTGGAAGTTTCCCGCAATAGTCGCAAGTCCCTACGTTGGCATTATCCAAATCAGGTATATGGGTCGAAGTTCGGTTACTTCCTCTCAGCCTGTCATACAAGCTCCCCGCGTATGAAATTGTAAAATAAAAACAGGAGGCAACCTCTTTGGACGCCTCCTGTAAAAAATCCATGTGACTTCCTACGGCGGCATTATCCGCATCAGGTGATAGGGTCGAAGTTCGGTTACTTCCTCTCAGCCTGCATCTACAAGCTCCCCTGTATTTATTTCGTCTATGATTGTACACCTTTTTCTGTTGGAATACAAGTTCTTTTTCAAAAGAATCCACGTTCATAGCACAAGAAGTCTTTGACTATCTTACAAAAGCATACTATAATCGTCTTTGGAAAAAATGTCTCGCGGAGGCTCGTGTTATGAAAAAGAGGCTTGTTTTGTTTATTGTAGTTGCCGCCTTGATTGTCGTTGGCGGCGGCGTCGCCTTGATTGCTCAACGGTCCAACGATACCAACGACCAGCAGCAAGAGGAAAACAGTGATCTCATACAGCAGCCTGTAGAGGAGGATCTTGAAGAGGCGCCTCTCACCCTTGATCAGCTGACAGAGGAACAAATCGAAATTTTTGAAAAGGCGTCCCTTCTTTTTCACGAGGAGGTCATCTCCGGTGAAATGACCATTGAGGAGATGGATGCTCGTCAGGAAGAAGTCATCTCCGACAACATTTCTGCACAAGCAATTCCCGAGAATGGCCTTGATTTGTTTAGAGAATGGAAAAATTCCACTGGTCTTTATGGGGAGCTTGAAGAACAAATTCTTGCTGCAGAAGAAGAAAAAAACAAACCCGTGGAGACAACGGATGAAAGCAACGTAGATACCTCTGCGGCGGAAATGGGGGGCGTATTTACCTCTGACGAGCAAACAAGCGTGTCCTTGCATGTAAACGAGAGCATTCCGATTGCCTTTACTGTGCAGCCCGCTAACGCTGAACTCAGAGTCTCCACCAACAATCCCAATATTGGATGTAAACTTAACGGCAAAGAACTGACAATTACTGCGCTGAACAATGCCGCCAACGGTGTTGTTACCGTAGTCTTTGACGGAACAAAGGTGGGGGCAACTTGCTCGCGGCTGCAGATTTATGTGAATATCCTTCCGCCGCCGTCTGCAGGCGAGCTTCAGAGCTATAAGCAGGTTGTTTGGCAGCTCGTAAATGCCGAACGCGCAAAGGCGGGACTTCCGGCGCTGGAATATGTCAGTGCTTTACAGAACGCCGTTGATATTCGTGCTGAAGAGTCGTACAGCTCTTTGACGCACACAAGGCCGAATGGAAGTAGCTGGTCTACCGTTCTTACCGGAATACAGTACAATACTGCCGGCGAGAACATTGCAAAGGGTCAACTCACCCCCGAAAAGGTGATGACCGGATGGATGAATTCTTCGGGTCACCGCGCTAACATTCTGAAAAGAGAGTATACCGGAATGGCAGTTGGTGTTGTGGAAAAGGGCGGCGTGTTGTACTGGGCACAGTTGTTTATCGGTTGATTGGAATCAAGGTAAACGCGGGTGTTCTTACTTGAGAAAAGCTTAAAAAACAAGGGTCACAATGGTATTGTGACCCTCGTTTTTTATTCTTTTGGCTCAAATTGGTTGTTTTCATTTACGTTAGAGAATTTGAGCTACCCCATATAGCAGAAACCACTTGTACGCTATCGAGTGGGAGTAATGACTACAAACCAACAAACCCCGCATTTTCAGAGCTTTGCGGGTTTTGGTATCTATCGTGATGAGATTTGATGAGAAATCGCCCCTTATATTTTGTGTGTGCGCTTTACAAATAAAGTAATAAAGGGTAAAATTAGATAAAGTATATGCTAAGATTCGGGGAATAAAATGCAGGAAAGGTTATAGTGAGGAGAGCAAAGGCTCCGGTCTGACCCACTCAATTGCTCTATCTACTTTTGCAGATGCTCTACTGCGTTAGAGGAGGCAGTGGCCTTCCTGCATAGTGCTCTATAGCACATCAAGACATCAATTGTGATACGCGGCATACCAATAATCCCGTTTTGCCAGCCAAAAATATATCAGCCGCCTCAACTTGCCTCAAAGGCGTTAGAATCACTGCAAGAAATCAATAGGAGGTATTTGTTATGATGAACAACTATGAAGCCAACTGTTGTCTTGTTGAAAAAGGCATGAAGAT
>JAZNYU010000007.1:0-2191 GCA_045594605.1 Eubacteriales bacterium | reverse complement strand
GCATAAACGACGACCAAAAGAGCAAAAAAAGATGCAAGCATTCGCTTGCATCTTTTCGTTTATTCTTTTTTCTTTTTGCGTTTACCAAACAGCTTTTGCAAGAGCGGAGCCAAAAACGCGGGAGCGCGCCATACAAACATTTTCATCGCCATCTATCCTTTCCCTACCAATTTGGTAGTACAGTATATGCGGCGTTCTCTCAAAAATGTGCGCGCGGCAGAAAAATTCTTATCCCTTTGCTTGGCACTCGGCTGCCTGCAGGACTTTCATGGCGGAGCGGAACACGACCTTATCATTTTCGTGCGTGAGCGACTGCTCGACCTGCTCAAGCGGTACCCACTCGACCTGTGCGATCTCGCCCTCGCGGGGCTTGATCTCCTTTTGCGCGGTGTGCGTTAAGAAGTACACCACCTCTTTGCTCACACCCGGCATGGGATTGTAATGCACCGTCTCGCGGAATTTGCAGTCGATGCGGATCTGCACGGCGGTCTCCTCATAGACCTCGCGCACAGCCGTCATATACTCGGTCTCACCCGGCTCCATGTGGCCCTTGGGGAAAGAACGGTGACCTCCAAGCTTGTGCCGTATCATCAAAAGATATTGTTTTCCATCCTCTTCATCTCGGCGCACCACAAGCGCACCGCAGGATTTTTCACGAAGCATGTCCGATCACTTCCTTCCTTTTTCTCCGTCGGGGCGGCTGACCGCCCACGCTCGGAGAACATCTGCTTCATGCGATTATTGCTCGATCTGCTCCATGATGAAGGCCTCGAGAATATCGCCAACCTTGATATCGTTGAATTTTTCAAGACCGATACCGCACTCGTAGCCTGCAGCCACCTCGCGTGCATCGTCCTTAAATCTCTTAAGCGAGGAAATCTTATCCTCAAAGATCACTACGCCGTCACGAACAACGCGGATCTGTGCCTGACGGGTAACCTTACCGTCCTGAATATAGGAGCCTGCAATGGTGCCAACGTTGGGTACGTGAATGGTTTGGCGTACCTCAGCGTGACCGAGCAGGTTCTCGCGATACTTGGGCGCGAGCATACCCTTCATAGCCGCCTCGATCTCCTCGAGACACTCGTAAATGACGCGATAGGTGCGCACGTCTACGTTCTGACGCTCGGCAGAGTCAAGCGCGGTCTTATCGGGACGAACGTTGAAGCCTACGATGATCGCGTTGGATGCTGCTGCAAAGGTGACGTCACCCTCGGTGATACCGCCTGCTGCTGCGTGGATAACGCGAACCTTGACTTCCTCGTTGGAAAGCTTGAGAAGCGATGCCTTGACCGCCTCAACAGAGCCGTCAACGTCTGCCTTAACGATGATGTTCAGATCCTTAACGCCCTCGGAGATCTGTGCAAACAGATCATTCAGGTTGGCTCTTGCGTTTGCCTTGAAGGTATCTTCCTTTGCCTTGTCGCGGCGTTGATCAGCCAGCTCTCTTGCCATTCTTTCGTCCTCAACTGCCTGGAACTCGTCGCCTGCAGAAGGAACCTCGGAAAGACCTGTGATCTCAACGGGAACAGAGGGAGCGGCTGCCTTAAGGGTTCTGCCCAAGTGGTCGGTCATGGAACGAACGTGACCAACTGCCGTGCCTGCGATAATGGTGTCGCCGCTGCGGAGCGTACCGTTTTGAACCAGAACGGTTGCAACAGGTCCGCGGCCTCGGTCGAGCTTCGCCTCGATGACGATACCCTTTGCGCGACGGTCGGGATTTGCTTTGAGCTCCTTAACGTCGGCTACGAGCAATACGCTCTCCAAGAGATCGTCAATACCCTGTCTTGTCAGAGCCGATACGGGAACGCAGATGGTATCTCCGCCCCACTCCTCGGGAACGAGACCATATTGGGTGAGCTCTTGCTTGATCTGATCGGGGTTAGCGGTGGGTTTATCCATCTTGTTGATAGCAACGACGATGTCGATCTCCGCTGCCTTGGCGTGGTTGATCGCCTCAATGGTTTGGGGCATAATGCCGTCGTCTGCCGCTACTACAAGGATTGCGATATCGGTTGCCATTGCACCGCGTGCACGCATTGCGGTAAATGCTGCGTGACCGGGGGTATCGAGGAAGGTGATGTTCTGGCCGTTTACGCTGGCACGGTAGGCACCGATGTGCTGGGTAATACCGCCCGCCTCACCGGTGGTGACGCTGGTTTTGCGGATCGCATCCAGAATCGAGGTCTTA
>JAZNYU010000006.1:0-2897 GCA_045594605.1 Eubacteriales bacterium | reverse complement strand
CGAAATTCTCCATTTTATACGGGCTTTTTATACCGTCAAATTTGGGGCTCGACATCCCTTTGTACACCTCGCGCCCCAAATTCGACGCTTCTCGCCCAAATCTGCCGAGTCCCTTTGAGGGTGTCTCAAATTTTCAATTTGAGACACCCTCTGACATTTGCCTGAGTGATTACCCACCCCGGTTTTTCTTATTTGAGAAGCAGAAATACAGCCGTTGTTTCTAAAATTAATGCTTTACCGCACCAAAACCAAGACCGCGCAGATCTGCCATGGTGTTGTTCTGTTCTGCATTATAAAGTGCCCAGATGATGCGCAGACTCTGCAGTGCCATTCTGCCGCTGGTCATAGGCTCCTTGTCCTCCAGGACGCACTCTACAAAGTGCTTGATCTCATGCTGGGTTTGCTTGTTGGCATGCTCGCCGGAAACCAGGCTATGCTTCCAAAGAACGGTGTAGGAGTGGCTCTCGTTGTGGCCCTGCGGAACGTGCTCGCCGCTGCCGTTGTAAAGACGGATCTCATCGTTATCGAACTCGTATTCCAAAAGTCCCTTTTCGGTTTGGATCTGGAAGTCATAACCCAAACGCGTGCCTCTTGCGCCCCAGGTTGCACCGTGATAACCGATCGCACCGTTTTCAAACTTCATTACAACTGCGCTGGTGCCCTCACGAAGCATCCAGGGAGTACCATTGCGGGTGCCAACATGGGCACCGGTAACAGGCTCGCCAAGGAACCAAAGCATAATATCAATGTAGTGACAGCCGTGGCTGAAGAGCTGTCCGCCGCCCAAGCGGTTGGTCAGCAGCCAATGGCGGTTGAGAGGATCGTCAAAGGTGATGTTGGAGCCGGTCAGCTGCTCAGTCCATGCGGAGAACTGGATGATCTCGCCGTACTCGCCGGAATCGATCAGCTCCTTGAGCTTTACAACGCCGGGCTTATAAGGAACGGGATATGCACACATCAGCTTCAGGTTGCGCTTTTCGCACTCCTCGATCAGCTTGATGCACTCCTCCTCGGTATTGGCGAGGGGCTTTTCCATCAGGATATGCTTGTTGTGCTGAGCAAAGAACATGCCGCACTCAAAGTGCAGGTCGTGAGGAAGTGCGATCATGATCGCGTCAACGTCATCAACCATATCACGGTAGTTGGTATAGATCTTCGGGTTGCCACCAAACTGCTCTGCAAATTCTTTTGCGTTTTCAATCAGAATATCGCAGACCGCAACGATCTCAACGTTATCAACCAGCTTTACACCGCTGACGTGAGTTGCCATCATTTTGCCACAACCAACCAAACCAAGCTTTAACTTTTTCATGATAAATCCTTTCTGCCGACACGCGGCATAAAAATGTTTTTTGATACGTACTTGACATTTGCGTAATTTTTGTTTATAATGTTAAGTGAGGGGCATCTTGCCCCTGACACGTCTATTTTACCATAATTGTGCGGCGTTGTATTTAGAAAATGCGACACAAAATTTGCACAATCGGGTCATTTTTTAAGAAAGGAGAACGGAACATGGCATACATGGGAACCATTTTGTCTGACGCACTTTCGGTCAGTGAAATTTATACCGTCTTGCGTCCCGACCTCACCGTTCACTTTCCGGGGCACGGTGAATCTCACCCCTTTCCCGAAATCATCTACCTCTCCCGCGGTCAGCACACTCTCTTGATCGATCAAAAGGACTACACCTTTTGCGAGGGGCAAATGATCATTTACGCCCCCAATTCCTTTCATCAAGCCAGCCTCAATCATCCGCCCGTACAAGCGGATGCGGCAATTTTGACCTTTTCGGCAAGCTCCGAAATTTTACCCACACTCTACAACCGCGTCATTACGCTCTCCCCAAGGCAACAGCAAATACTGAACGCGATCATTGACGAGGGCGTGGAATATTTTTGCGGCAGAGATCCCAAGGAGGGAATTGGAGGTATGATCCTCAAGGAGGGTGTAGATCCCTCGCAATTATGGGGGCTGAAAAAGCAGATCGAGCTCTTCCTCATCGACGTTTACAAAACCGATACGGAAAGGACACCGTCCAGCCGTCGCGAGATCCGCTATGAAGAGGATTTTGAGCGCACCGTCACGTTTTTGCGTGCGCACTTAACCGAGGTCTTGACGCTGGAGCAGATCGCCGCCGCATGTTTGATGAGCGTTTCCAAGCTCAAGCTTCTCTTTCGCGAAAAGGCACATATGGGTCCCATCAATTACCTGATCCTTTTGCGCATTGAAGAAGCCAAACGGCTGATGCGCGAAAGTGATCTTTCCTTGACGCAAATCGCGGAGCAGGTCGGCTTTACCTCCCTGCACTACTTTTCCCGCATGTTCAAAAAGGTCACGGGTATGGCACCCTCGCAATATGGAAAAGAGAGATAACCAATTGATAACGGTAAAAAAGATCACATAAGGGGGCTTCCATATAGCAGGTTTTACCTGCCTAAAAACAAAGGAGTACGGACGATTTGTTCGTACTCCTTTTATAGTGTCGGGTAGTAACATAGCCTCGCCCTATGGGAGAGGTGGCAGCCGAAGGCTGACGGAGAGGGTAATATTCACGCCCTCTCACCCGCTATCGCAGGAGCTCTCCCAGAGGGAGAGCCTTTGTTTTGTGCGCCCCGAAAGTCCATCTATTTTTCCTGACAAGCACTGCTTTTGTGGACACAAAAGCGAAAAAATTTAAAATTCAACTATCCGATTCAATATTCTCTGTATACAAGTATCTATCATATGGAGCAGCTGTGTCTTTTTCTAGATATCCACACTTACACATATCCTCAATGACTCTTTTGGCAGTCGTATATCCAATATTCAAAGAGCGCTGTAAAATAGATGTGGATATGTATTTTTTATTTTGAGCTGTTTTAATTGCACTCAAAATCAGGGGATCTTTTGTTTTA
>JAZNYU010000005.1:0-6721 GCA_045594605.1 Eubacteriales bacterium | reverse complement strand
AACGAATATACCATTCTTTCTACGGGTGCGCTTTTGGACGCACGCAAGCGAGACTACGCCAAGGATATTATCGCCAAGGCGGGCATTCCGCAAGGACTGTTTGGCGAGATCGTACAGCCCGGCACGTCCATGGGCAAGCTTTTGCCGCAAGTAGAGGGCGAGGTTGGCAAAACCGATGCCGAGGTGCTCACCGTAGCATCTCACGATACGGCAAGCGCCGTTATCGCCGTTCCCACACAAGAAAAGGAATTTCTCTTTATCAGTAGCGGCACATGGTCCTTAATGGGCACCGAGCTCGATGCTCCCAAGATCAATGCCGAAACCGAAAAATACAACTTTACAAACGAGGGCGGTGTCAATAATACCATCCGCTTCCTCAAAAACATCATGGGATTGTGGCTCATTCAGGAGTCGCGCCGCCAATGGAGACGCGAAGGCAAGGAATACAGCTTTGCCGAGCTGGAAGCTCTTGCAAAAGCGGCAAAACCCTTCCACTGCTTTATCGATCCCGACCATCCCAGCTTCGTCGCTCCCGGAGATCTGCCTGCACGCGTGCGCGAATTCTGCCAAAAGACAGGGCAGTACGTTCCGGAGACTGTGGGCGAGGTCATGCGTTGCATTTATGAGAGCTTGGCGCTCAAGTATCGCTATACCGCCGAGGTCATTGGCAAGCTGACGGGCATTCGTCCACGCGTGATCCACGTTGTGGGCGGCGGAACCAAGGACTCCTTCCTCTCGCAAATGACGGCAGATGCCTGCAATCTTCCCGTGTGTGCAGGCCCCGAGGAGGCAACCGCCATTGGCAACCTCCTGGTGCAGCTGATGGCTGCAGGGGAGGCAAAGGATCTTTCCGATGCCCGCGCAATCGTTGCCGCATCTTTTGCCCCCAAGCATTACACGCCAAAGGATACCGCTGCGTGGGATGCCGCATATCAAACCTTTTGTACTCTTTTCTGACGAAAAATCACCTGTCAGCGCGGCGCTTGCCGTGAATTGGGGAAAATAAGTAAAAATTAAAAATAACGGAGGCTTACTATGAAGGACAATCAATTTGGAGAGCTTTGTGTAATTGGAATGAAGGGCTGCGATGCGTTTGCCGAGCAAGTAGACTATTACCTTCGCGATTGGCGCAGACACGGCGACAATGACAAAACCTTTTTGGCACAGGCAGATTGCCCCCGCTTTGGTTCGGGTGAAGCAAAGGGTATGCTGCATGAATCCATGCGCGGCAAGGATGTTTATATCATCTGCGATACCTTCAATTACGGCGTTACTTACAAAATGTACGGCATGACCGTTCCGATGAGTCCCGACGAGCACTATGCCGACCTCAAACGCATCATTGCCGCAATCGAGGGCAAGGCAAGAAGACTGACCGTTATTATGCCCATGCTTTACGAGGGTAGACAGCACAAGAGAAGCGGACGTGAATCCCTTGACTGTGCTATGATGCTCCAAGAGCTCGTTTCTATGGGCGTATCCAATATTCTCACCTTTGATGCACACGACTCCCGCATCAACAATGCCATTCCGCTTGCAGGCTTTGATAACGTCCGTCCTGCATACCAAATGATCAAAGCGCTTGTCAGAGCCGTCCCCGACGTAAAGATCGACAAGGATAACATGGTCATTATCTCTCCCGACGAGGGCGCAATGTCCCGTTGCATGTATTATAGCTCCGTTCTCGGTCTTGACATCGGTATGTTCTATAAGAGAAGAAACTACTCCGTTGTTGTCAATGGCCGCAACCCCATCGAAGCACACGAATACCTTGGCCGTGACCTGCACGGTAAGGATGCCGTTGTGGTTGACGATATGATCGCATCCGGCGAATCGATGATCGACGTTTGCCGTCAGCTTAAAGAAAAGGGCGCAAACCGCGTATTCTGCTTTGCAACCTTTGGTCTGTTTACCGAGGGCTTTGAAAAGTTTGACGAAGCCGCAAAAGAGGGCGTATTTGACCGCATCTTTACCACCAACCTTATCTACCGCCGTCCCGAGCTGGCAGAAAAGTCCTGGTACACCGAGGTCAACATGTGCAAATACGTAGCGTACCTCATTGATACCCTCAACAACGATGCCACCATCAGCACACTGCTCAATCCCGTTAAGCGCATTCAAACCCTGATGGATAAGCACAGCCGCGAGCTGACGGGCCACAAGAAAACGAAATAAGAAGATAAAATAAAGAAAACGGAGATACGTCAAGTGACATATCTCCGTTTTCTTTATGAAAGCTTTTTCAAAAATTCATCCGTCAATACCGTCTCGGGGGAAAGATTTCCAAGCGGTAGAGGATCTTCTTTATCGATGATGCGGCGGTAGACAATGTGCCGCAAAAGGGAAAGGAGCGAGGGCTCTATCCAGTAGTCAAAGCTTGTGCGCGGCGCAAGTGCCTCGTATTTTTTGAGCTTGCGATACATCTCCAAGCCGTCCGAGGCATCGTGCCAAAGGTCGGCAAACACGTAATCAAAGCCTCTGCGCGGCAGCTCCTTTTGCATATACTGGAAAGCATCAGCTTCTACAATTTCAATTTTGTCGGCATGTGGGAACTGCGGTAAAAGATAGGTCTTAAAGATCTCTATCACGTCGCGGGAGCGTTCCACAACCGTTACGCGTTCCACCTCGGGCTTTTCGGATGCGTGGAAAGCAAAATAACCGAGTCCAAGACCCAGCGTGAGCACCTTGCCGTGGCTTTTGGAAATCGGCTCGCGCATGGTTTCCACCTCGTTGGGGGTAATGGTCATCCACTCGATACCATTTTCCAGAATGGCAGGGAAGGGGAATTCCACGTCAAAATACCCGATCTGCGGAATTTCGCACATGTCCTTTGTTACCACGGGATGCGTGCGCACAAACGGCTCGTAGGGGGCATAGGAATGCTGGCAAAGCTCCCATTTGCCGTGCTTTACGTTGGGGAAGCGCACCGTTTTGGCATATGCATCGTTTTCATAAACGTCAGGATCCAAGCGCCGAATGGCGGGAATGAGATATTGACGCTCCAGTGCGCGGTGTGAGGGATCATCAACCGTATCCAGACCGCAAGCGGCAGAAAGGAGCGTGCAAAACGCCTCGTGATTCGATACGTGACACTCACGCGCGAGATCTTCCACCATCGCCGCATCAATAAAGCGAGGGTGCTCGTTGATATATTCGCTCAAAATGCCAACAATTATATCATTGCTCTGCATAATCTCATCCAAACGGCTCATCGATTTTCTCCTTTCGCGCGTCTCTTTGCTTATTATACAGTATTTTTGCTCGGTGCGCAAGATGTTTTTGAAAATTTCTTACAAATCTATCCCAAAGCCACGTCAAGCACCATCATCAAAACAAAGCCGCAAACGATCCCCATCGTGGCAAAATAGGGGTTGGCATCCTGATTTTGTTGACACTCGGGAATGAGCTCGTGCACGGCGACAAGGATCATCGTGCCTGCCGCAAAAGCGAGCGCAAATGGGAGAATGGTCTCGATATGCACCACCATTGTGGCACCGAGAACGCCTGCTAAGGGCTCCACCATTCCAGATGCCTGACCGATAAAGAAGCTTCTCCTTTGTGAGTATCCCTCGCGCCGCAAGGGCAGGGAGACCGCCGCACCCTCGGGGAAGTTTTGCAGACCGATGCCGAGTGCGATAGTAACCGCCCCCATCAAAGCCTCGGCGGTGTAACCGCTTACGTGTAAGGCACCAAAGGCAACTCCTACTGCAAGCCCTTCGGGAATGTTGTGCAGGGTAATGGAGAGCACCAGCAAAAGGATGCGATTGGCGCGTTTTGTATTTTTACACACGCTCTGTCTGCGCGCGCGTGTGACGATCTTATCCGAAAGCCACATAAAGATCGCTCCTGCCAAAAAGCCAAAAGACACTACCAACCAAGCGGGGAGTGCAAGGGTGGTCTCGGCTCGCTCAATGGCTGGCTGCAAAAGCGACCAAAAGCTTGCGGCGATCATCACGCCCGAGGCAAAGCCAAGCATAACGTTTAGTGTTTTGGGGTTGGGATTGCGAAAGCAAAATACCGCCGCCGCACCTAGGGCGGTGAGTGCCCAGGTTCCAAGCGTGGCAAGGAGCGCGAGCACGACAACATTTTCCATAATATCACCTCATTCTACAGAATATGATAGGTGTGCAAGCTTTGTGCGCGCGTATTTTTATAAAAATTTTTGAAAAAAATTCCCAAAAAGACTTGACAAAGCCTATTGTTGGGTGTATAATATTCAACGGTTAGCATGTGCTAACCCAAGAAGTTCTCTGCGCTTGCAGAGCTTTCAGGAGGTCTTACAATGAATTTGCTTTCAGCCAAAGAGGGAGAAGTCTATATCATCCGCGCCATCGAGACCGATGACGAGGATATGAACGCATTTCTGTTTTCTCTCGGTTGTTACAGTGGCGAGCCGATCACCGTTATCTCGCGCCGTAAGGGGAGCTGCGTTGTTTCCATCAAAGACGGCAGATACAGCATCGACAGTCAGCTGGCGGCAGCAATCATTATCTGACTTAAAAAAGGGAAAAATAATCAACCGATTATTTTTTTTGCACATCGGTTAGCATATGCTAACTGACTGGCTTGGTTATCAATAACTTATATAAAAAGGAGAAAACCATTATGAGAATTGCTTTGGCGGGCAACCCGAACAGCGGAAAAACAACCATGTATAACGCGCTGACAGGTCGCAACGAAAAAGTAGGCAACTGGGCGGGTGTTACTGTCGAGAGAAAGGAATATGCCATTAAAAAGTCCCTCAGAGGCGGCGCGGAGGAGCTGATTGCAGTTGACCTTCCCGGCGCATATTCCATGTCCCCCTTTACATCGGAGGAGAGCATTACAAGCTCTTACGTCAAAAACGAGAACCCCGATGCCATTATCAACATTGTTGACGCCACTAACCTGAGCCGTAGCCTCTTTTTCACCACGCAGCTGCTTGAATTAGGCATCCCCGTGGTCGTTGCCCTGAACAAAGCCGACGTTAATGAAAAGAAAGAAACCGAGATCGATACCGCCGAACTTTCGGAGAAGCTGGGATGTCCCGTTGTGGAAACCATCTCCACCTCTGCCAAGGGCATGAAGGAAGTGGTTGCCGCAGCCGTCTCTGTCATTGGAAAAGGGCAGATCGCGCCTTACGTGCAGGGCGACATCGATCTTTCTGATAAGACAGTTGTAGAAGACGCCGACAGAAAGAGATTTGCTTTTGTAAACGCTATTGTTGCCGAGGTTGAAACGCGCAAGGTTTTGACCAGGGATACGACCGTGCAGGATAAGGTCGACAACATTCTGACCAATAAGTGGCTCGGCATCCCGATCTTTGCCGCTGTTATGTTCCTCGTGTTCCAAATTTCGCAAGCTTGGCTTGGTGCTTGGATCGCAGAAGGACTTGTATTCAACGAGGGAGCAGAGAACGAGTTTGCTATCCCCGGTCTTGTAACACTCATCGAAATGTTTGGCGAGTGGGTAGGCGGCTTGATGGAGGGCGCAAATCCCATCCTTTCTTCCATCATCGTTGACGGTATCATCGGCGGTGTTGGCGCAGTCGTTGGATTTTTGCCTCTCGTTATGGTGATGTATTTCCTCATCGCACTCCTTGAGGATTGCGGATACATGGCACGCGCAACCGTTGTGCTTGATCCCATCTTCAAAAAGGTCGGACTTTCCGGCAAATCCGTCATTCCGTTCATCATCGGTACAGGCTGCGCCATCCCCGGCGTTATGGCTTGCCGCACCATTCGCAACGAGCGCGAAAGACGCGCAACCGCAATGCTGACACCCTTTATGCCTTGCGGTGCAAAGCTTCCCGTAATTTCTCTCTTTGCAGGCGCATTCTTCGGTGAGTCTGCTTGGGTAGGAACAGCTATGTACTTTGCAGGTATTGTTATTATTCTCCTTTGCGCTTTGCTTGTCAACCTGCTCACCGGTCACAAAAACAGAAAATCCTTCTTTATTATGGAGCTGCCCGAATATAAGGTCCCCAGCCTCGGTAAGGCGGCGCTTTCTATGCTGCAACGTGGATGGTCTTATATCGTAAAGGCGGGAACCATCATCCTTGTATGTAACTTTGTTGTTCAACTGATGCAAACCTTTGACTGGTCCTTCCAGCCCGTCGAGGATGCAAGCCAGTCGATCCTTGCAACCATTTCTTTGCCTTTTGCATATCTGTTTGCTCCCATTATCGGTGCTGTCATGTGGCAAATGGCGGCAGCTGCTATCACAGGCTTTATTGCAAAAGAAAACGTTGTTGGCACGCTTGCAGTTTGCTTTGTAGGACTTGAAAACCTCATTGACACCGAGGAGCTTGCCCTGATGGAGGGCGCGGGCGCTGAGGTTGCAGCGGCATTTGCCATTACCAAGGTTGCCGCTCTTGCATACCTGATGTTCAACCTCTTCACACCTCCTTGCTTTGCTGCAATCGGTGCGATGAACGCAGAGATCAAGAGCAAAAAGTGGCTCTTTGCAGGCATTGGACTGCAATTTGGCGTTGGTTATTCCGTTGGTTTCCTCGTTTACTTCTTCGGCACACTCTTCACGGGTGCTGATTTCGGCTCTATCTGGATGCCGATCCTCGGTTGGGCGATCGTTGCTATCTTTGCAGCCGTTCTTACCGTTCTCATTATCAGAAAGAACCGTCAGCTCAAGGATGAATACGCACTGAGTGCGAAATCCAAGCCTGCGGCAGGGGTGTGACGATGGGACCTGTTGATTTCCTCATTCTTGCTATTATCGTTCTGAT
>JAZNYU010000004.1:0-9466 GCA_045594605.1 Eubacteriales bacterium | reverse complement strand
TTTAAAAATTTCTTCTTTTTTCTGTGTTCTAGTTTTACCCATCTTTTTCATCTCTATTCTCCCCTCTGCGCGTAAGCGCACAAGGAAGGGGGCGTGTGTCTGAATGAGACACACACCCCCTTCCTTGCTGTGAGAAAGTTCTTGGGGGAGAGGTTTGGAGAGGGGGACTTCTTACTTAAGAAGTCCCCCTCTCCAAATTTATCCACTTATGAATTATACACCACTGTAAGCGTTAAAGCCGCCGTCAACGGGAATGATAACACCGGTTACAAAGCCGGATGCATCGTCGCTGGCGAGCCAGAGAAGTGTACCGATGAGGTCGGATGTTTCACCAAACTTCTTTTGCGGTGTTGCGGCAAGGATCTTGCCTGTGCGAGCGGTGGGCGTGCCATCCTCGTTAAAGAGGAGCGCGCGGTTCTGGTTGGTTACAAAGAAGCCGGGAGCAATGCCGTTTACACGGATGTTGCAGGGTGCAAAGTGCACTGCGAGCCATTGTGTAAAGTTGGAAATACCTGCCTTTGCCGCACTGTATGCGGGGATCTTGGTAAGAGGACGGAAAGCGTTCATCGAAGAAATGTTGATGATGTTACCGCCGGTCTTGATCATATCCTCGGCAAACACCTGCGTTACGAGGAACGCAGAGGTGATGTTGAGATCGAATACAAACTTCAATCCGCTCTCCTCGAGGTCGAAGAAGGTCTTGCAGCCCTCAAGGTCGGAGGTCATATATTCGTTATCGCTGGAGGCGCGGGGGTTGTTGCCGCCTGCACCGTTGATGAGGAAGTTGACCTTGCCCCACTTCTCGTGAATGACCTCGCGTGCTGCGAGGATGCTCTCTTTTACAAGGCAGTTGGTGCCAATGCCGATGGCGTTTTCGCCAATGGATGCGGCAACCTCTTGTGCAGCCTTTTCGTTGATGTCAAGCAGGGCTACCTTTGCGCCGCATTCTGCCAAAGCACGGCCGAATTCAGCCATCAGGACGCCGCCGCCACCGGTAACAACGACAACTTTATCGGAAAGATCAATTCTGTAAGGAAGCTTCATAATCTTTATATCCTTTCTTATTTCAAGCCCTTCTCAACTGCCTCAAAGAGACCGTAGAGATAGGTTGCGCCCAGTGCGCGGTCATAAAGACCGTAGCCGGGCTTGCCATCTTCGCCCCAGATGTTGCGTCCGTGGTCGGGACGTACGTAGCCGTCGAATCCTGCCTCAACAAGTGCCTTAACGATACCGTACATATCCAGACTGCCCATCTCGGTCAGGTGTCCGCTCTCGCAGAAGTCGAGTGCGCCGGAGTGGGTGATCTGACGCAGGTGAACAAAGTAGGAGCGAGCCGCCAGCTTGGAAGCCATTGCTACCATATCGTTGTCACGTCCTGCACCGAGAGAACCCGTGCAAAGAGTGATACCGTTGTGTACGTTGGGAACAGCCGCAAAGAGCTTGTCGTAGCTGTTCATGCCCGTGATGATACGGGGCAGACCAAACATATCCCACGGCGGGTCATCGGGGTGGATCGCCATATTGATGCCGGTCTCGTCACAAGCAGGCATAATGCCGTTGAGGAAGTAAACGAGATTTTCAAAGAGCTGCTCGTGGCTCATGCCGCTGTAAGCATCCAACAAAGAGTTGAGCTCCTCGGAGGTGTAGCTCTCATCCCAACCGGGAAGGTGCAGGTTATGAGGATCAAGGCTCATCAGCTCCTCGTGGTTGTAGGAAAGCGCGTTGGAGCCGTCCTCTGCCTCGGTGTGCAGATTGGTGCGGAGCCAGTCGAATACGGGCATAAAGTTGTAGCAGATGCACTTAACGCCTGCCTTGCCCAGGTTGCGAATGGTGGTTGCATAGTTTGCAATGTAGCGGTCGCGGGTGGGGAGACCGAGCTTGATGTCCTCGTGTACGGGAACACTCTCGATAACCTCCATCTCCAGTCCCTTTTCATCGCAGAGAGACTTGAGACGCAGGATCTTGTCCATTTCCCAAACCTCGCCAACGGGGACGTCGTAAACAGCGGTAACAACACCGCTCATGCCGGGGATCTGACGGATATAGGAAAGCGGGATGCTATCCTTTTCTCCGTACCAACGAAATGTCATTTTCATATTCGTTTGTCCTTTCTTTGTTTCGTAATTTATAGTCGTGCTTTATCAATTACAGATTGAGGAACGCTTTGACGTTGCCGTAGCAAACACCCACCATCAGGCGTTTTGCGGCAGCCATGTCGTATTCTCCGCGCTCAACGTAGCCGCCAACGAAGTCGGCCAAGATGCGGCGGAAGAAATCAAAGCGCGCGTAGCTTGCCAAGGAACGGCTATCGGTCAGCATACCGAGGTTTGTGCCGAGCACTGCATACTCGGAGACGTTTTTGAGCTGCTCGCGAATGCCCTCTACGGTATCGTTGAACCACCAAGCCGCACCGACGCGAACATTCGGGAATGCGCCTGTGAGGGTTGCCATTGCGGGAACGCAAGCGGGGTTGAGGGTGTAGATGACCGTTTTGGGAAGTGCACCTCTCTTGACGAGGGTATCGAAGAAGTAAACGAGCGCGTCTACGTCGACGTGACCGCGCATAATGTCAAAGCCCGAGTCGCGGCCAATGGCGCTTGCGAGTGTGGTATTGACGTTGCGGAAGGTTGCAAAGTGCAGCTGCATAACAATGTTGTTCTTTGCATAAAGAGCTGCCATAAAGTACATCAGGTGCGAGAAAAGCTCCTGACGCTCACCCTCGGTCAAGGTCGCGCGCTTTGCATAAAGCGCGGCGGCTCTCTCTTCACCGATATCAGACATGGGCAAAAAGTCCATACCGTGGTCGGCAATCTTGCAGTCCTTGGAAAGGAAATAATTCAGTCTTTCCTCAAGTGCCTCTTTGAGTTCTGCAAGTGTGTTCAGTTTTTTGCCAACGGCATTTTCCAATCTTTCCAAAGCAGCCGCGTCCATATTCAGTGCGAAGTCGGGGCGGAAAGTGGGGCGCACGTTGGTGTCGCCGCACATGCCGTGCATCGAAAGAGGAGATGCCGGATCATCGGTGGTGGCAACGTATTCGACACGGAACTTTTTGAGAATTTGCTTTGCGGTCAGGGTTTCGAGCGCCTTGTTTGCTTTGTTCCAGATGCGCTCTGCACTCTCGGAGTTGAGCGGCTCGCGAATATCAAAGAGCAGCTTCAGCTCCAGCTGCGTCCAATAGTAGAGCGGACCGCCGCAAAGCAGCGGAAAGATCTCGGCGTATTTGAGATACTTTTCCCAGAAGCTTGCATCTCCCGTAATATACTTTTCATCCACACCGCAAAGGCGCATTGCTCTCCACTTGTAGTGGTCGGCGGCAAGCCAAAGCTCACCAAGAGACTCAAACTTGCGGTCGTTTTGCAGCTCTGCCTCGTTGAGGTGACAGTGGTAGTCCACAATGGGCAGATCCTTTACCTCGGCATAAAGCGCTTCTGCCGCGGGGGTGTTTAAGAGGAGTGCATCCCCAAAAAATTCTTTCATTGTTTTCTCCCTTCCCTATCCTATCAGGACAGGATCTCGATTCTTTGGCCGTTTGATTGATACATGGAAAGAATGAGGCGAACGACCTTTGCCGCCTCCTTACCCGACACGCGGAAGGGGCGTCCTTCGGCAATGCAGGTGTAAAAATCTTTAATGAGGATGGCGTGCCCCGTACCCCAAACGGTTTTGCCGACAAGGTTTGCGTGGTCACGGGTATCCTCTATTTCAACAGGCTTTCCGCCTACCAGAACAAAATCGTTGCCTGCAAGCACGCGCAATTTATCTTTGGTGACAAACTGCAGCTGTACGGGCAGGTCTCCCGTTGCGGCGGTGGTGCCAAAGAAGTGGCAGCGCATACCGTCCTCCAGCTCAAAGTGTGCGGTGGCGGTATCCTCAACCTCAATAAATCCCTTGTGGTAATCGTTGCTGACGTGTGCCGTAACGTGTGTGGGCATGCCGCAAAGATGCTGCAAGAGATCGAGCGTGTGCAGCGCCTGATTGATCATGACGCCGCCGCCCTCCTCAAGGATCTTGCCTCTCCAAGGACCGGACTTGTAGTAGGTCTCGTCGCGTTTCCAGCTTACAAAGCCCAAGCCCGACTTGACGCCATGCTCACGGATGAAGTCGATGAGCCACAGCATACGGGGCTCAAAGCGGTTTTGCTGGCAAACGCCAAGCTGTGCACTACTCTTCTCCTCTGCCTCCAGAACGGCGTGCAGCTGCTCCATGGTGGTAGCCAAGGGCTTTTCGCACAAAACGTGGATGCCACGCTCCAGTGCTGCAATCGCCATTTGGGCGTGCAGGTAGTGCGGTGTGCAGATGTGAATGGCATCTGGCTTTTCTTTTTCCAAAAGCTCTACGTAATCGGTGTAGACCGAAACGTCCGAAAGCTCAAATTTTTCAATCTTTTCGTGTGCGCGCTCAGGCAGAATATCGCACAGAGCAGCGATCTTGTGTCCCGCGGCGAGAATGCCGTTGATGTGGTTGCCGGAAATGGCTCCGCAACCGATAATGGCAATACGGAAGGTATTCATAGTATGTTCCTCTTTGATTGGTTCAATAGTGGTGGTTTTTCTTTATTTGACTCCGCCGTACGATCCCGAAATATCGAGAACTACGTCGGGGGTATCTTTTTTCACTACAGTGCTTTCTGCAATGCGACGGTTCAGCTCTTCCAAATAAAGCTCATCGTCGATGGGAAGCTCTATGGCTCTGTTAAGCCAAGTGGAAAGCAGCATCGCGTTCATCATTTGTACGCTCTTGATGCCCTCCTCACCCTTGACAAAGAGAGGTTCCAGTCCCAAAATTGCATTGGTGAAATTGTTAATAATTCCTACGTGTTGGTCGTTGCTACCGAGGGTGACGATTTCACAGGTTCTATATTCGGGGTCAACAAACGCGCGTGCCGTGCGGCAGAATTCGCGCTCGTCAACCTTCAGTCGGTCAAACATCAATTGATCGTTCTCGCAAACGAGACGTCCGCGTGTACCGGTAATCTCAAAGCGATTTGTGCCGGGGGCATCTGCCGTAGAGGTGACAAACACGCCCGTAGCTCCGTTGGGAAACTCCATGTAGGCGGTGACGTCATCCTCGACCTCGATATCGTGCCATTTGCCAAAGTGGCAATGGGCTTGTATTTTGGTGGGCAACATTCCCACGATCCATTGCAAGAGATCGATCTGATGCGGACATTGGTTGAACAGCACGCCGCCGCCCTCACCGCGCCAGGTGGCTCTCCATCCGCCAACGTCGAAGTAGTTTTGCGAGCGATACCAATTTGTGATGATCCAGTTAACACGTTTGATCTCGCCAAGATCGCCGTTTGCTACCATCTGTTGCATTTGGCGGTAGATGGGGTTAGAGCGCTGATTGAACATCATGCCAAAAAGCTTATCCGACCGCGCGGCAGCCGCATTCATCTCTTTGACCTGCTTTGTATAAACGCCTGCGGGCTTTTCACAAATGACGTGCAATCCTGCCTCGAGCGCCTCGGTGACCATAGTTGCGTGGTCATACGGCGGTACGGCTATGATAACGGCATCGCAAAGACCGCTATGCAAAAGCTCACGGTAATCGGTAAAGGCTACAACATCCTCGGCACCCTCAAGTGCCAGGATCGCATCCATTTTGGACGTGCGCTTGTTGCAGATGGCAGTGAGTACGCCGTTTGCAATTTTGCCTTCCAAAAAGGATTTGCAGTGCGCCGTGCCCATATTGCCGATGCCGACAATGCCAAATTTGATCTTTTGCATTATGCGCGACCGTCTACAACGGGATGGCCGATCTCAGCCAGCATATCCTTGAGCGCATTGACTGCACAGTCGAATGCCTCGTCGGCGGTTGCAAATACAAACTTGTTTTTGAGCTCCTTGCCGTCAAATTGCTTGTAAGACTCGGAAACGAACAGGTGGGGTTCAACAGTGAGTACTACCTCGCCGTCGATGGTCGCGTCGATCTTTTGGAGTGCTTCCTTCAGGCGACCCTCACCCGCGCCTGCGGGAACGAGTGTGTGACCCTCGTAGAGGCAATCCTTAACGTGCATATATTCAAAGTAAGGCAGAGTTGCCTCAAGTCCCTTAACGGGGTCGCTCTCATAGTAAACGTAGTTTGCGGGGTCGTAGATAGCGCGCAGACCGGGAACGGATGCGAGCAGATCGGCAACCCTCTCGGGCTCCTGACCGTAGATCTCACTCTCGTTCTCGTGGCAAAGAGTGATGCCTGCCTCGGTAGCCTCGGCTACCATGATCTTCATTCTTCTGATGACCTCGTCGCGGTACTCGTCGAGCTTGTCCTGCGGAACAAAGAAGCTGAAGATGCGCATACGCTTGGTGTCAAGCGCCTTGCAAACCTCGAGCGCGCGGCGGAAGGATGCCAGATGCGGCTCGAAATCGTCGGTGATTTTATATTTACCAATGGGAGAACCAAAGGAAGGAACGATGATGCCCTCGTCATCAAAACGCTTTTTGATGGCGGCAAGCTCCTCGTCGGTCTTTGCAAGCACCGCGCCAAAGTTCATAGCACGGGGCTCAATGCAAAACAGTCCGTTTCTCTTCAGTGCTTCCACTTGTCCGTTAATGCCGTTGTGTGCTTCGTCTGCAAAAGCGGAGATCAAAAATTTTGCCATAGTATTGTCCTTTCTGCTGATCCGTCTGTGACAGATGTAGAGCGCGTGTTTGCCAAAAGCCGTTCCAATCGATTTTTGGCAACACTTTGTCATTTTATCTTTATTATATTATAGCAACTTTATTTATAAATGTCAATCGCTTTTTTGATAAAAAGTGTTGCAAATACTGTGAATTTGTGATATAACTAAATGGGGCAACACATCCCATCTGTCACTTTTTGACAAAGCGCCCCGAAATTCCGCAGAACGGAGACTCTGTTATGAAAAAACTGCATCTGGTATCAAACGCACACCTTGACCCCGCATGGCTGTGGCGCTGGAACGAGGGACTTGCCGAGGCAATCTCTACCTTTCGCGTAGCGGCAGACTTTTGCGAGGAATATGACGGATATATTTTTAACCACAACGAAGCTCTCCTTTACGAATGGGTAGAGGAACACGAGCCTGCCCTTTTTGCGCGCATCCAAAAGCTTGTAAAGGAAGGCAAATGGAACATTATTGGCGGTTGGTATCTGCAGCCCGACTGCGTAATGACCTCGGGCGAGAGTCTGCTCTCCCAAATTGCAATGGGTCGCAAATACTTTAAAGAAAAATTCGGCGTTGAACCCAAGATCGCCATGAATGTGGACTCCTTCGGTCACACGCGCGGTCTTGTGCAGATCCTCAACAAGACAGGATATGAAGCGTATCTTTCCAAGCGCCCCGAGTGGCTTGCGGGCAGCTTTTTGTGGCGTGGCTTTGATGCCAGCACCATCCCCGTGCACAGTCTTTATGACGGCTACGGCTCGCTCAAGGGTGAGGCTGTCAAAAAGATCAACGAGCACTTCTCCCACGGCCCCGAGCGCGAGGAATCGATGTGCATGTGGGGCATTGGCAACCACGGCGGCGGTGCATCACGCGAGGACCTCGAAGCGATTGCCGAGCGTATGAAGGTGGGCGACATTGAAATGCTCCACTCCACCCCCGAGGCATTTTTTGCATCGCTTGATCGCACAAAGCTACGCACCGTGAGCGAATCCCTGATCTCCTCGATGGTGGGCTGCTACACCTCGATGGTACGCATGAAGCAGGCGCACACCAAACTGGAGAACCAGATTGCCATGACCGAAAAGATCATGAGCTACGCCGCTCTCGCAACCGATGCCGACTACAATGCCGACGAGCTGCTCAAAGCCAAAAAGGCGATCGCATTCTGTCAGTTCCACGACGTCCTGCCCGGCTCGGGCATCAAGATGGTAGAGGAGGACGGTCTGCGCACCCTTGCCTACGGCTCGGAAATTTGCGACAAGCTCTTTACAAAAGCCTTCTTCAAGCTCTGCCAAGGGCAGAGAAAGGGCAACAGACAAGAGATCCCCGTTATGATCTTCAATCCGCACCCCTACCCCATTGAGGGCGACTTTGAAATGAGCTTTATGCTGGAGGATCAGAACTGGAACGAAGGACAAAAAACAGTTGCCACCGTTTATGACGAGAACGGCAACGCCCTGCCCTCGCAAAACGAAAAGCCCAACTGCACATTCAACCTCGACTGGCCGCAAAAGGTCAGCTTCCACGCCACTCTCGCACCTGCCTCCATCAGCCGCTTTGACTGCCATCTGGAAGTCAAAAACAAGGCGGATCTGCCCGTTTTGCAATACCCCGACGACAAAATTGAGGTTGCAAACGATCAGATCGCGATGTCGATCGACCGCAAAACAGGTCTCTTTAATTTCTCTGCAAACGGCAAGACGCTTATAGAGAACGGCGGCGCCTTGGAATACTACCGCGACTGCGAGGACGCTTGGGCAATGACCACCGACAACTTCCGTCAGCATCTCGCATCCTTCGAGCTGATGAGCGATGCCGAGGCGTGCGACTTTGTTGGCTACCCCGACGACAAAACGCCCAACGTGCGCGTGGTTGAGGACGGCGACGTTCGCACCAAGGTGCAGGCGTTCTTCAAATACAACCGCTCCACCGCGATGGTAGAGTACACCATGCCCAAGAACAGCAACTATATGGACGTGGATATTCTCATCTTTTCGGGAGAGCCCAACAAGATGCTCAAATACCACGTTGACACCACGTTTGAGGGTGTTCCCGTAGGCGAGACTGCGTTTGGCCGCGAGGAGCTCTTCCACGATGAAAGAGAGGCAGTTTGCCACAAGTGGTGCGGCATTCACAACTCCGAGGACCGCGTATATATCATCAATCGCGGCACGCACGGCGGCAGCTTTACGGGACACTCGATGAAGATCTCCCTGCTCCGTACCCCCATCTATTCGGCACACACCATCGGCCCCCGTCAGCTTGCACCGCACGACCGCTGGTGCGACCACATGGATATGGGCGAGCGCCGTTTCTCCTTCCGCATCACGGCGGACAAGCACGTCGACCGCATGGCACAGGCCTTTAACGAGGAACCCTTCGCGCTCTCTTTCTTCCCCTCGGGAGAAGGACAACGCCCCGCCCCTGCCGTTACCATCGACAACGAGAGAGTTCTGCTCTCCTCGATGCGCCAAACCGAAAACGGCTATCAGATTACCCTTTATAACACAACCATCAAACCCGAAACCGTACACGTTTCTATCCCCACCCTCGGCTATGACGAGACCTTGGAGTTTGGACGGTATGAGTTGAAAATTATGGATATCTAAAAGAGAC
Source organism: Eubacteriales bacterium (assembly GCA_045594605.1). Lineage (GTDB taxonomy): Bacteria > Bacillota > Clostridia > Oscillospirales > CAG-272 > UMGS1865. The sequence continues at coordinate 222 of JAZNYU010000004.1, read as the reverse complement.
GCAGGGGGAACTTTTTGAAAAAAGTTCCCTCTGCACCCCTTCAAAAACTTTTGCACAAAACACATCCAAATAAAGTTGTTAGTGCACAAACAGACGGGCGGCGCGCGCAAAGAAGGGGCGCGCTTTTGCTGTCGCAAGCGGCTAGGTAGCGAAGCGGCGCGAGCGTAATGAATGACAGTCCGGTGGACTGTTAGAACGTGAGCGTGACCGAGCCGCAGCGAG
>JAZNYU010000003.1:0-2286 GCA_045594605.1 Eubacteriales bacterium | reverse complement strand
TTTGCTTGGATTCTGCAATGGTGGGAATGCGGCTCTCGTTTTTGACAACCTCGGGGGCTTCTTTGGGGAGAGCCGGCGGTTGTGATGCAGGACGCGAGGAAAGCTCGGAGTGCAGCGTGGAGAGTGCAGAGTTGGATGCCGCAGGGGTGCTCTCTTTGTTGTTGCTATACAGGTTGCGGTATTCCTCGGCGGTCATACGCGCCTGCGGTTGGGGTTGGGTACGGTTTTCGAGGTCGTAGGAGAGCTGACGAGATGCCAAGCTTTCCATTTTGCCGTCCTTAACGGGGGCGATCGCCTCGGAGACCTTGGGCGCAAACGCACTTTTGGCGGTGCGTGTGCCAAAATTGAGTTGCATTGAGGGGCGCGTAACGTTGCCCTCAAGCGCTGTGCGCGTGGTGTAGTAGACGGCTTCGAACACCGCTTTTTCGTTGGAGAATTTGACCTCTAACTTTGCGGGGTGCACGTTGACGTCTACCTTTGCCGGGTTGATATCGATGTAAAGCACGCAACAGGGGAACTTTTCGGGCGGCATATACGAGGTATACGCCTGCTCCAATGCCGCCATTGCGGTCTTGCTTTTGACAAAACGTCCGTTGATAAAGAAGTTTTGGTAGTTGCGATTGGCTTTAAAGTTATCGGTGCGCCCGATAAAGCCCCGAACGGTAATGCCGTCGTGGTCGCTGTTCACCTCGATCAGGCGCGAGGCAAATTCCTTGCCGAATACGGCGTAAATAGTGTTTTGCAGGTTTCCGTCACCTGCGGTTTCGAGTTTAAGGTTGCCGTCAACAATAAGGCGGAACGCGATTTTGGGATTGGAAAGCGCGACCTTTTCGACGTTTGCGGTCACTGCCATCGCCTCGGTGACGTCCTTTTTGAGGAACTTGCGACGCGCGGGAACATTGGCAAAGAGATTTTCAACAATGACCGACGTACCTGTGGAGCAGCCCTGCTCTCTGATGGATGCGATGTTGCCGCCGTGGGCTTCCAGCACCGAGCCAAATTGTGCATCTGCCGTTTTGGAGATGATGCGCACGTCTGAGACCGATGCGATGGCGGCAAGCGCCTCACCGCGGAAGCCGAGTGTCAAAATTCCGTCAAGATCCTCTGCCACCTTGATCTTACTGGTGGCGTGGCGGCGAATGGCTACGGGAAGATCCTCGGGCGTCATGCCGCAGCCGTTGTCGGTGACGCGCATAAAGGTCACACCACCGTTTTGAATTTCAACAGTGATGCGATCCGCTCCCGCGTCGATCGCGTTCTCCATCAACTCCTTGATGACAGATGCAGGACGGTCTACAACCTCCCCCGCCGCTATTAAATTGGCTACCGCAAAGGGCAGAACATTGATCTTTCCCATAGGTGCTCCTTTCTTTTTGTGGGAAACTTCTTGAAAGAAGTTTCCCACACCCTTCAAGAACTTTCTAACAAATTTTCCAAGTTAGTGGTGAAAGTCTATTTACAGACTGTTAGGTACTGTCGCAAGCAGTCAGTGCCACTGCCCTGCCTGCTCCACAAAAGTTGTTTCACTTGGCTATTATTTTTCTAAAATCATACGCAATTCCGTGTTGGAGCTTCCCATCAAAACATCCATTTCGACGCCATCAAAGCGGAATCCGTATTTCTCATAAAACTCGATGGCTTTTTGATTTCCTTTGAGTACCCAAACGGCAATTTTGGGATATGTCGCGAGTTTTTCGATGGCACTCTGCATTAAGCGATACCCTACCTTTTTGCCTTGATATTCTTGCAAAACGTAAATAGCAAATACTTCCCCCACATTGGGCAAAGCTGAATCGCGGTATGCACCGTATGCAACAAATCCAACCACGTGCTCACCGTCCTTGGCTACAAGAATATTATCCTTCCAGCGATGTGCTATTTGAGTGCATTTTTCAAGCGTGATACCGTCCAAATAGGTTTGGTCTATCAATCCCGTATAAGTCTCTTGCCACGATTTCCAATGCACGTACGCTTTTCCGTCGATTTCGGCATCGGTCATCATTGGGACAATTTGAATGGCATCAAAATTCATATTGATTGCTCCTTTTGGTTGAAATTACTGCAATCTCTTTTTCAAATCGAAAAGGAAGGACATACACTCAAACGGGGAGAGGGTGTTGAGGTCGGCGGCTTTGAGCTCGGCGATGACCTGCTCGTTGGCAACGTCCTCAAAGGAAATGAGGGTATCGTCCTTTACCGTGGGCTTCTTTTTGCTCTTGGCGCCTGTGTCAGCGTCGGATACGGCGCGAGAGGTCTCCTCAACGGCGGCAAGCACCTCGCGTGCAC
>JAZNYU010000002.1:0-17713 GCA_045594605.1 Eubacteriales bacterium | reverse complement strand
GCTTTGTTACGAGCAGTTGTGCAAAAAGCCCATCACCGTCGAGCGCACAAAAACCGCTCCTCTTGCGGCAGTCCTTGCCGAAGAGCTCCCCATGGCGGTTCAGCTGTTTGGCGCAGAGCCCGAGTTTGTTGCTCGCGCGGCGGCGCTACTCGAGAGTAACGACTATCGCGGCACCATTAGCGAGGTTTCCCCTTCGGTCATCGACATCAATATGGGCTGCCCCATGGCAAAGATCGTGGGCAACGGTGAGGGCTCGGCACTGATGAAAAACCCCACCTTAGCCGCAGACGTGGTGCGAGAAACGGTCAAAGCCGTCAAAATTCCCGTCACGGTCAAGATCCGCGCGGGATGGGACAAGGACAGTATCAACGCGGTCGAGCTTGCCAAGCGTCTTGCCGATGCGGGCGCTTCGATGATCTGTGTGCACGGCCGCACAAAGGAGCAGATGTATTCCGGCAAAGCCGATTGGAGCATCATTCACGACGTCAAAAAAGCGGTGGATATTCCCGTGGTTGGCAACGGCGACATTTTTTCGGCAGAGGATGCTTTGCGAATGTTCCGAGAGACCGGTTGCGACGGCATTATGGTGGCGCGCGGCGCGCAAGGTAACCCTTGGATCTTTGCCGAAATTCTTGCGGCGATCGAGAAAAAAACCTACACGCCCCCCACCAAAGAGGAACGTTTTGCGATTGCCATCGAGCACGCGCGCGGTCTTGTGCACGAGAAGGGTGAGCGCGTTGGCGTTGCCGAAAGTCGCAAGCACCTTGCGTGGTATCTGCACGGCATGCGCGGCGCGGCAAATGCGCGAAACGCAGTGATGTCCGCCACCACGCTTGCAGAGATCGAGCAAATTTTGCAGTTGCTTTTGTAAAAAAATCAAATAAGCATTGACTTTTTGCAATTTGCGTGGTATGATAATAAAAGAAACATTGACAATAACCCACAGGAGGAAACGATAAATGGCAGACACAAAAAAGAAGGTAGAGGGCAAGTACCTCGAATATTTGGATAAGCCGCTGGTACGCGAGGGCAATACCATTTGCTACGGCGATATGAATGAGGCGTGCATTTTGGTATTGGAGATCATGTCCTACAAGGAAGTGGAAGGCAAAAAGCTCCCCAAGGACGTTTTCATTCAGGTCATCGACTCCAAGGACCCCAACAAGATCATCAAGCAGGGAAAAAAGGAAGGTCTTTACGACGCCTTCAGCATCGGTCTTGTTTGGCTTGATCTTGCACTCAAAGCAGCAAAATAAAAAGAGACGGGATAGCGATTTCGCTATCCCGTCTGTTTATTTTCGACGTTTTATTGCGTCAATTCCGCCGCGATTCTCAAAAGCTCTACGGTTTCTTCAATCAAGGGCTTTACGCGTGCTTCAACGCCGTTTACGGCAGGGCCGTAGGGGTTGGAATTTGCAGTTGCAATGTTATCCAGCATATCCTCCAGTCCGCCCCAGTTGTACATCAATGCGATGTCATAAACCATGGAACGTCTGATCATATCGATAACTCCGCGAGAGCCGTTGTCGGGTGCGGCGTTGAGGTAGATGGTTCTATCGTAGTATGCGTACATGGTGGACTCATGCAAGCTGGAGTAAACGGTCATGATCTGCATCATACGTTGTGCGTATTCGGTGTTGACCGTCATACTGGGAATTGCCCAAAGGTGTGCCCAGTTGTTGAAATAAACAAGGCTGTGGTAGTCCTGTCCCTCCTCGTAGAGCGGGCAAGGCAGAATACCGTACTCGAACTCGGCGCGAGGATAGATCTCCATTCTGACCTCAAACAGTGCGCAGTCCATAAACAGAACGTCCCCCGTCAGGAAGTTGTCGTTGAGGATAGAGGACATATTGTGCGGGATCCACGGAACGGAAATAACGTGGTTGAAGTGATCGTAAATGTAGTTTGCGATCTCTTGGTTCTTTGCGGTATGAATGGTCAACTCGGGAACGCCGTTCTCATCCTTTGTGGTGATACGTCCGCCCGAGGAATAGAAATACCAGATGGTGGAGTTGAAGTATTGGTGATAACCGATCTTGTCGCCCTTGTCGATCGCACTCAGGTCAGCGCCGTCGGTTTCATCCACGTCAACGTTTGCAAGCTCTGCAATCTTCATGAGCGTTTCCATCGTCCACTTTTTGGATGTAACGAGAGAATAAATATCTGCATACGTGGTGTCACCGTCGAACACATCTACAACGGTTTCTGCAACGTCGGCGTAGAAGTCCATGTTGACAAGCGAAAGACCTGCAACCTCAAGGGTGGAGATGTTCATGTCGCCGCTGACGTAGTAGAGCTTATCTTCAAAGGAAAGCTCGGTTACGGCGTTGGGGTCGTATGCTTCGTGTGAGAGCTCGATCAGAGGCATGCTGTTAAGGTCGCGCAAAAGGTTTTGCGTTGCTGCCTGTGCTGCGGGCTTTGCAGAGATAATGGTCAGGTCGTAGCCCTCACCGTTGGTGTAGGATGCGATCAGATGCTCGATTTGGCTACCGTTAGAGGAAATCTGACGGATCTTGCAGTTGTAGTCTGCCTCAATGCGGTTGTTGCGGTTGTAAACGGCGTAAGAAATAATATCGTTTTCGCTGTTTGCCTCATCAATCCAAAAGTCGATGCACGCGTAGCGGTTGTTGCCGTGTTGCAGCTGCGCATCAAGCGTGTCACCCGCATGGGTACGCACGTATGCGCGGTAGGTGTAACCGTCCATATCAACGATGTCGGGCATAATGATGCCTGCATCGGGATCAACGGGCTTGTCGTCGTCATCGCCGGTGGAACCGCTGTTGCCACTGTTGCCGCTATTGCCACTGTCACCGCCCACGGGGGTGGTTTGTTCGGTTTCGCTTGCCGGGGGCTTTTTGTAGTCGTTGTTCTGCTTTTTCTTGTTGCAAGCCGCCATAAAAGGCAAAATCAAACACAGAGTCAAAAGGCAGATAAGCACTTTTTGAAGTTTTTTCATGTTTTCCTCCTGTAAAAGACAGACGTTTTAACTCAAGAGATAAAACTCAACTGTTGTTATTATAACAAATCAACCTTCGGTTGTCAATACTTTTGCAGGATTTATTCGGTGGGTTTTTCCTGTAAACTTTTTTAAAGAAAGAATCGCACGCGAGGCTCTTTCGCGTGCGATTCTTTTGGTTTTGCTCGGTTTTACTCAGCTGCGGCAGCTTTGGTGGTCTCTTCGACCTTTTCGGCTGCATCGGCAGATGCCTTGAGTGCTTCAAAAGTTTCTACGGGTTCAACCGCTTCAACTGTCTCAACAGTTTCGACAGTTTCTACTGCGGGAATGATTTGCAGTGCGGCAATGCGAGCTTGCAGCTCATCGTAATTGGCTTGCTCATACCCCATTTCGATTGCAAGGTATGCCTTGTGGAACTCGATTACCTGGCGGCAAAGTGCCAGCTGGGCTGCGGCTTTTTGGGAGCGTTTGATACGCTTGCGCTCTGCTCTTGTCATGCGCTTCGGTCTTACCTTTACTGTAACGGTTCTTTCCATTCTCGTTTTTCTCCTTTTATGCTTGATTTTTTAACATACGTGTTTTAAATTTGCGCGTTTTCGTCGGGATTGATCTTTTCGACGGCCGGCTCGGGGAAGCTATCGGCAAATGCAGTTGCAAGCTTATCGCACCGCTCGTTGTAGGGGTGACCGTCGTGTCCTTTTACCCAAACGAGCTCGACCTCATGCGTGTCAAGAAGCGCGAGAAGTCGCTCCCAAAGATCGGGATTGAGCGCGGGGGATCTGTCGGCTTTTCTCCATCCCTTTTCTTTCCACGACCTCGCCCAACCTTGGGTGATGGCATCGACCAGATATTTGGAGTCGGACGTGAGCGTGACGCGGCAAGGCTCCTTAAGCGCCGCAAGTGCCTCGATGGCTGCGGTGAGCTCCATGCGGTTGTTGGTCGTCATGGCTTCGCCACCCGACATCTCGCGTTCAACGCCGCGATAGACCAGAACCGCTCCCCAACCGCCGCGCCCGGGGTTGCCTCGGCAGGCGCCGTCGGGGTAAATTTCTACGTGCTTCATCAAAAAAGCGCCGCCTTTCATTCTTTCTGTCTCCATTATACACGAAAAAAATGAGAATTGCAAGAGGTATTGGAAAATAAATAGCAAAACCGCCTTTTCGCTCGTTATTCGCCTTTCGTCGTTTGAAGCCGGGGCGACGTTCTCGACGCCCCGTTGTTCGCGATAACCGCAAGACAAGCAATCAACCCGGCATTTTAAGCGCGTCGAAGTTTTATTATAACTTTTCCACGATAAACGCCACATTTTCTTGACAAGCACGTTTTTTTGTGTTACAATAATATGTTGTATATAATTTTAATCTATTTTTTATCGCAAAGAGAGGTTCTCACAACTATGCATTGGTCAGAAGAAATTGCCGAGCGCATTATTGCTCGCAACCCCGAAAAAGAAGAATACGTGTGCGCCGCGGGCATCAGTCCCTCGGGCTCTGTTCACATTGGTAACTTCCGCGACGTGGCAACGTCGCTTATGGTCGTTCGCGCCCTGCAAAAGAAGGGCAAGAAGGCAAAGCTGCTCTTCTCCTGGGACGAATACGACCGTTGCCGCAAGATCCCTGCAAACGTACAGGCGGTCGTTGGTAGCGACTACGACAAATATATCGGCTCCCCTTACGTTGACATTCCCGACCCTTGGGGCTGCCACGAAAACTACGCAAAGCACTTTGAGGAAGAGTTCCTCAAGGCCATGGAGCAATTTGGCATCGAGCTTGACTGCCGCTACCAGGCAGATATGTACCGCTCGGGCAAATACACCAAGGACATTATCGAATCTCTGCAAAAGAGAGAGGAGATCTTTGAGATCCTTGACTCCTTTAAGACCAAGGACACCACCAAGAGCGAGGAAGAGCTGAAGGCAGAGCACGATGCCGAAAAGGCAGTTTACTACCCCGTAAGCATCTTTTGCTCCAAGTGCCACACCGACTTTACCAAGATTACAAACCTTTCCAATGATTGCACCGAGGCAGACTACACCTGCCGCTGCGGTCACGAGGGACACGTCAACTTCCTGACCGATTTTGACTGCAAGCTTGGTTGGAAGATCGACTGGCCGATGCGTTGGAGATATGAGAAGGTCGATTTTGAGCCCGGCGGAAAGGATCATGCCGCTCCCACCGGCTCTTACAGCAACTCCAAGATCATTTCCAAGAAGATCTTCGGCTTCGAGCCCCCGATGTTTCAGGGCTACGAGTTTATCGGCATTAAGGGCATGACCGGTAAGATGTCCTCGTCTTCCGGTCTCAACCTCACCCCCGAAACACTCCTCAAGCTTTATCAGCCCGAGATCATTCTCTGGCTCTACTCCAAGACCGACCCCACCAAGGCATTTGATTTTTGCTTTGACGACGGTATTCTCCGTCAATACTTTGAGTTTGACAAGATGCTGACCGACGTGCGCGAGGGCAAGGCTTCCGACGCGATTGCAGACATTATGTATAACTGCAAGATCGAAGGTCGCGAGATCGAGACCGTTCCCTTCTCGCTTCTCGTTCAGCTCGGCTCTATCGTTAACTTTAACGTTCCTATGCTTGAGACGGTATTTGAAAAGATCGGCACCCCCTACACCGCCGAGCAGTTTGCCGACCGTCTTGACCGCGCAAAATTCTGGCTGGAGCAATGCGCTCCCGATCAGGTCAACCGCCTGCGCGTCACCCGTAATTTTGAGGTTTGGAACGCACTTGACGACAACGAAAAGAAGACCATTGAGCTACTCCACGCCTACATTGCAAAGGGCGGCTACACGCTGGACGAGCTCAACACCGAGCTTTACGCCATCCCCAAGACCGTTTACGGTACCGACATGACCGACAAGGAGCTCAAGGGTCTGCAGGGCAACTTCTTCCGCAACGTTTACCGTTTGCTCATCGACAAGGAAAGGGGCCCCCGTCTATATCTGTTCCTCTATGCCATCGAGGCTGACAAGTATGTAGGACTGCTTGATTTCTCCTACCCGCAAACCGAAGAAGAGATCGCCGCCGACACTCCCTGCGAGGAGTGCGCTCCCGCAGAAGAGGCTGCTCCCGAGGTTCGCGAAGCCGACCCCGTTGAGCCCATCAAGGAGCAGGTCAACATCGACGACTTTGCAAAACTTGATCTGCGTGTTTGCAAGATCCTCAAGGCAGAGGCGGTTCGCAAGTCTCACTCCTGCCTCAAGCTCACCCTCTTTGACGGCATCGGCGAGCGCGTAATTATGTCCTCCATCAAAGAGGAATACACCCCTGAGATGCTCGTTGGTCGCAAGATCATTGTGTTTGCTAACCTCAAGCCCAACCGCATCTGCAACGTCAACTCCCAAGGTATGCTCCTCGCCGCTACCAACAATGCCTGCGGCTGCAAGGTCATCTTTGTTGACGATGCCGTACCGGAAGGAACTGCTATTCATTAAGGTTTTTTGAAAGGGAACGATGCGGGGGAAAAGAGGACTCTTGCAAGAGTCCTCTCCTCCCCCCACGCCCCCTCCTCTTTCAGAACCTTCACAAAACGCAGACCGCCGATAGACCACCCCAAAGAGGCGGCTTATCGGCGGTCTGTGCGCTTCGCGCAGGGTTTTATCAAGTGTGAGGCGGTTGTTTTTTTGTAATACGTATAGCAGAAACGCCATTTTCTGCTGTTCTAACCTTGTAGGGGACGTCGCCCCCTACAATAGTAGATTTTCTTTGGAGAGAAAATCCGTTTTTCTTCATCTCACACCCAAAAAGAAGATTTCACCGCGGACGGATGTTTGCATTCCGTCCCGTGGTGAAAGTTCTTGAGGGGGTGGGTGGTTTGGAGGGAGGGGGAAGTGAGCATTTTGCGTAGCAAAACGCTCTAGGCGCTCGCGCCTTTTTCTTCTCAAAGAAGTTCCCCCTCCCTCCAAAAACACTTCAAATCTTTAAGGAGTATCACCATGAAACTGAACGTAAACATCAAACTTTCGCGCGGAATGAGCGCGCCTGAATATGCAACGAGTGGCTCGGCGGCGGTCGATCTGCGTGCCGCGATTGAGGAGGGCGAGGTCGTTGTGCTCGCGCCCGGTGAAAGAAAATTGATCCCCACGGGGCTTTCCATCTCCCCCGAATCGAGCGAATACGTGGCGATTATTGCAGGACGTAGTGGCCTTGGCGTCAAAAAAGGCGTATCCCTTGCCAACGGCATCGGCGTTATCGACAGCGACTACCGCGGCGAGATCGGCGTTTGCCTGATCAACAAAGGCGACGAGCCTTTTGAGGTCCATCGCGGTGACAGAATTGCACAAATGATGTTTTTACCCGTGGCAGCCGCCAACTTTATTGAGGTTGCATCGCTTGACGAAACCGAGCGCGGTGCCGGCGGCTTTGGCCACACGGGAATTCAATAAACGCTTAACAACCTAAAAAAACAAGAAAGGAGACTGCCCGTATGAATCTGTTTTTACACAAGGTGGGGCGCGCGTTTTCGTTTGAGCGGACGGCCTGCCGTTTGATTCTTTCGTGGTGCTGCTTTGTTTTCACCACGCTTGGTGGCAAAGGTTCGTTTGCCCAACTTTCGTGGATGCAAGAAACCACGCTCACCGAGGTTGCCCTTGTTTCCCTTGGGTTCTTTTTGCTGTTCTCCTTGGTGGCTGTCCTGATCCGTCAGATCAACACCGACGCCTTGTTTTTGCTCTTTTCTTCTACGGGGTGCATCGTTTACTGGTGCGCGTTTGCCCCCAGTACCAACCGTGAGTGGTTTTTGCTTTCTGCCATTTTGGTCTATTCGCTCTTTTTGACGTATTGCATTCACGCCCTTGCAAACGTGTGGGACTATGTAAAAATGCACACACCTGTGGCAATTGGGCTTGCCGCCCTTGCAGGGCTGACCTGCTTTGGCGTGATCGCCCTGATCGGTTGTTTGCGTTATAAGACCTTTGCCTCTCCCAATTTTGATTTTGGCATTTGGTGCAATATGTTCCACAACATGAAGGAGACGGGGCTTGCGACGGCGACCTGCGAGCGCGATATGCTCCTCTCTCACTTTGCCGTACATATCTCCCCTGTTTACTATCTGCTCCTTCCCTTTTACTGTCTGTTCCCCTCTCCCCTGACCCTGCAGATCGGTCAGGCGGCGGTGCTGGCGGCGGGCGTAATTCCCGTATTTTTGCTGGCGCGACATTTCAAGCTCTCCAATCCGCAAACGGTCCTTGTGACTATGCTTTACGCGTTCTTCCCCGTCATCACAACGGGATGCTCCTTTGACCTGCACGAGAACTGCTTTTTGCCGCTCTTTTTGCTCCTGACCTTCTATTTTTACGAGGTCAAAAAGCCGATTGCGATGTACGTGTGTGCAATTTTGGTGCTTTCTGTTAAAGAGGACGCGGCAATCTATCTGCTCTTTTTTGCTCTGTTTTTGCTGGTGAGCGAAAAGAAATATCTGCACGGCTCTATTCTTGCCGCCATGGCGGTTGGGTACTTCCTTTTGTGCGGATACCTCCTCGAGACCACCGGCACGGGTATGATGAGCAACAGATATGAGAACCTGATCTATAATGCCGACGACGGACTTGTGGGTGCGATCAAGACCGCGCTTGTCAATCCCGGCTATCTACTCACGCAGCTGTTTGCCGACAAGGATGCGAATTGGGAAAAGGTGATGTACGTCACCTACATGCTCCTGCCCTTGGGACTGTTGCCCTTTGTAACCAAAAAGCCTTCGCGCTGGTTGCTGGTCGCTCCTATGCTCATCAATCTGTTAACCATGTATCCCTATCAGCCGCGCATCGGTTTTCAATACCACTTTGGCATTGCGGCGTTCTTGGTTTACGCCACGCTGAAGAATTTGCCCGAGATCGAATCCCAGAACGTGCGCCGCACGCTCCTCTCTATCGCCGCCGCGGCTTGTTTGTGCTCCTATTTTGTAACCGCTCTGCCGCTTTTGGCACCACGCATCAACACTTGGAGAGACCATCGCGCTTATTACGAGGAGATGGAAGCCTTTTTGGAGGAGGCCGTCCCCGAGGATGCCTCGGTTGCCGCTTCGACCTTCCTTTTGCCGCATATTGCTGACCGTGACGAGATCTTTGAGGTCTATTACCACAAAAACAAGCCCGACGTTGAGTACGTTGTGCTCGATGCGCGCTACGTGGATGACTATGAAAAATTTTATCGAATTTATACCAACCTCGGTTACACCGTTGTTGACAGACTCGATGACCGCATCGTTGTCTTAAAGCAACCAAGTGAGTGAGGTGGAAATATTGTGGGGGAACCTTCTTGCGAGAAGGTTCCCCCACAATATTTTTTAAACAGTGTAACCTTTTGCTAAATTTGACGAGGTATAAGACGAGTCCCCTTCAAAAGCTCCGCTTTTGCCCTTGCAAAGCGCCGTAATATATGCTATAATGAGGGTAGACACCTTATTCCAAAAAGGAGAACATTTATGAAACGTGTCATTTCTGTTTTACTCTTGCTTTCTCTTACCCTTTCCTTTTTTGCTTGCACCCCGCACCGAAGCGACGAGGTGTCTTGCGAGAATATTATGGCAGCGTATGAGGAGGCGGGATATACGCTCGGGCATCATTTGCACGAGGACCCCGTTTATCTTGAGGAAGGCATTTGTTGCAGCCTGATGTTCAAAGACCCCAAAGATCCCGACAAAAATTATATTTACATCGACCGCTACCGCACCGGAAGAGATGCCCAAAAAGCCACTATCAAAAGCAAGTATCATCCCATTCTTTGGTTTGTCTCCGTTCTGCACGGCGAGGGGCGTTGGCGCCGCTCAGAGCGCTTTGGAACGCTTCACTACACCACCTTTGAGAAGAAAATGTTAAAGCCCTTGCAAAGCATTATTGAATAAGGAGGTACGTTATGAAAAAAACGAGAATTTTATCGGCACTTTTACTCCTCGCCGTTTTGTGCGGCACACTCTCTTCCTGCGTATTCCTCACCCGATTTTGGGATCGAAGCCCATGGACCGAGGGCAAGATTCCCGAAACGTTTTTTGATGAAGATTACCTTGCCGAGCGCGGCGTTGCCGATTTTCCCATGCCCCCACTCGAGGGTGCATACCTTGACCCCGAAAACGATACCCTTTACCTCAACCTCTCCCGCACCGAGTATGAGGCATATGCCGAGGTCATTGTCGCTTATTTGCGCGGAAAAGAGGAATTCCCCGTTAAGGGCTTTCATTGCGGAAACGATGACCACTACTTAATGTTCCTCCCTATGAAGGAATACCGGTTCGCGTCTCTTGACGTAGACAGCATCCCCTACGTTAAAGAAAACGAGCGCTTGTTTGCCTTTTCTACCATTCCCCTGAGCGAGTCATCCTCCGATGGCGCGATAGAGATCAAAGATCCCACACACGTCCTGCTGGAATGGGATGACGCCACCGCCAAAAATGTGGATGAACCCTACACGGTGGTGATGACCTTCCCCGACCTGCTTGGCAAATCGGAATTTCTCCCCTGCTATCACGAACACACTTTTGAGGAGATCACCTATCCCGTTCCCGGAACGGTACTCACCACAACCTTTTTCACCTGCACGCGTTGCGGCAAGCAGGAGCGCGAGGGCTATGGCTACGGCAGCGAGCCGGATAAATTTTCTTATACCGTAGTCAAGGGTACCGAGCATCTTGTTTCGGGCATGCACGCATCCTATTGGCGCGGCTCGTTGGTTGAAATCGCCGTCAAAGCGCCCTCCGAGGGGGGTATCAAATTTGTCGCCGCAGGCACCGAGATCCCCAGAGTCAAGGAAGTAGACGGTGAATGGATCTACGCGTTCATCATGCCTTACGGCAATATTGAAATCACGATTGAAGCCGTCGAGCACACACATACAGGCAGATGGGGCTGTGGCGAGGTCGCGCATTGGTATGAGTACACCTGCGGTTGTCCTTCTCCCGATGTGGCTGAGCTGCATTCGGACAACGACAACAACGGCTTGTGCGACGTTTGCGCGTATATGACAGGGGTAAAGCAGTATTACAGTCTGATGATCAATGCTCCCGATTGGCTCTATGAAGAATTGAAGCCCACCTACTATGCCGGTGAGACTGTTTCTGTCAAAATTCAACTTGCCTATGACGTTGGATTTTTGTTCTTTGTAAACGGCGAAGAAATTGCAACCTGTGATGCCGTTGACGGTCTTTATTGGAAATTCACCTTCCCCATGCCTGCCTGTGACACGATCATTCATTTTAAAACCTTTGACGGCTTTTTGCCCGACGTCAACTATGGCACTTTGATAGAAACCTATTACCGACAAAACCTGGATGCAAGGTATGTTCACGTCAGACACTATTACGGCGAATTTGCAAGCGGTGCCATTGTTGCCATGCTTGACACAAGCGCTTACACCGATGCACTCTGGGATGAAATGATTGGCGACACTGTTATTCATTACAGAGACGGAAACCGCATTGTTGCCCTGTGCCCTAACAACAAGTTTTACACCCTGACCGAGGCGTTTGATCTCGGTTACCTCACCGCCGAGGACATCGCGGCAATTGCCGAGATGCATAACAATCAATAAAAAGCAAAATAAAGGCGACCTGTTTTCAGGTCGCCTTTTATAATATGTAATTCAAATCACAGTCCAATAAACACCGCCAGCATCAAGAATGCGATGGAAACGACCATCAGGAAGAGCTGGAACAGAATGGTCTTTTTGAACCACTGTGCAAAGCTGACGTCGGCAAGTCCGAGTCCTACGAGAAGCGTGCCGCAGGTGGGATACAAAACGTTGGTGTATCCGTCGGCAAACAGATAGGTCAGGATGATAACGGTCTTGCTGATGCCCTCGATGGGCGCGAGTGTGAGCATGGGAATAATAAGAACCGCCTTTGCGGATGCACTGGGGATAAAGAACTCAATAATGAGCACAAATGCATACAGAATGACAACCGCAAGATAGGGCGAGATGTTGGTTACGGAATTGTAGAAATAATAGAAGATGGTGTGCAGAATGTTGCCCTCTTGCGCGATGTGCGTAATGCCAAACGCGATCATAATAATGACGATGGAGGGGAGAACGTCCTTAACACCCTTTACAAAGCTCTTGCCGAGCTGCTTATACGTGCCGAGCAAAAGCTTGCCGATGATAACTGTTCCCACAATGAATGCAACCGCCATAAAGACCATTGCCAGGGAGCGCAGCGACTTGATTGCGGTGGTGATGATGACCGACAGAAGTGCTACCGAGAACAGAACAACGATCATTTTTGCCTTTCGGACGTCGGCACTGTGCTCCTCGGGGGTAACCATCACAAAGCCGTCAACGTCAAATTTTTCGGTTGCGCGTTTTTCGTCGTGCTTTGCCAGGGTGGTCAAAAAGAGTGCGGTAAAGACGTACATCACGCAAAAAATGATGCAACGGTACCACATACCGTCGGTAACGCTGACACCTGCGGCAATGGATGCCGTGCCGATGGTGAGGGGGTTTGTGATCGCCGTTGTAAAGCCAACGCCCGAGGCGATGAGCACAAAGGAGATCGCCGTAAAACGCGACCAGTTGAGCGCGGTGCAAAGCATTGCAAACACGGGGTAAAGGATGAGCAGCTGCTCCTGCAAGCCAAAGACCGCCGACAGGATCATAATCACCGCGGTGATCACCCAGATGGCAATAAAGCGCTTTGCGTGGAGCTTGACCATGATCACACGGACGAGGGATACAAGTCCGCCGCTTTCTTCAAGCACCTTAAACGTGCCGCCAAGCACCAGAAGCAGCGCGATGATCATGATCATATTCATGCTGTTGCTGCCAAAGAACAGTGCCTCAAAAGGAGAGGTCAGCCAACGGTACACGGGCAGGCGCGAGGTGTTCTCACCCTCGGCAAGCTCGCGGTAGGAATCCACCACGATCTGCTTGTTGAGAGAGGCATCTGTCGTGTATTGATAAAAGGGCTCTCCGATTTTGGATTCGTCGGTGGTGTAAACGGTGTAACGGCCTGCGGGAATAACGAAGGTCAACACACCGACCACAACGAGAACCGCTATCAGGATGGCAACAACGGTAATAAAGCTCTTCAGTCCAAATTTTACTTTAACGTCCATTTGTGTTGATTTAGCCATAAACTACTTCTCCTTTTTCATAATCATAAACGTCCTCGCAGGCAGCTCTCCACCGCTCGTCATAGAGGTTGTGGATCTCCTCTGCCGCGATCGTCCATTTGATCAGATCCTTCGGCTTTTCGTCGGGAATCATCATGTAGTAATCGTTGTTGTAATAAAACTCCAGGTACCCCTGGGTGGAAAACGTGAGGGAGTAGAGCGATTTGGCTTCAAAGGTGAAGTTGACCTCTTTCCCATCAAGCATTCCTTCAAAGGAAAGTCCGCGGTTGGTCAGTTTTGCCGTACCGACCGAAAGCGTTTCTCTGTTTTTGGGCGGCTTTCTCAATTTGTCAAACTTGAGCATACACAGGCTGCCGTTAAGCGTCATGGCAAAGTCGTCGTTTTTGACGTCCTTTGCAACGCATCTGCGCTGCCACTTGAACCACGCGTCGATGTCCTCGGGAATTGTGTTTCCCTTTTGCTTGACCAGATCGTAATATTCGTTTACCTGTGCGGCAAAACCGCAAGAGGCGCAGGTGATCGTGTCGCCCTCAACGCGCAGGGTGCGCTCCTCTTTGCAGTCGGGGCATTTGTAAAGAATGTTGTCAATGCCCGCCGCGTTTGGCAGCTTGCCCACGTATTTGTGGCGCGCCTCTTTGTTAAAGGCAAAATCGTTGTAGCGGATCTTTTCCAGAATGGCTTTGTAGATCTGCTCCTCGGTCAGCTCATCCAGCATTTGGGGAGTGAAGAGCAAGCTATACTTGATGCCGATGTAACCCTTTTTGCGGTCCTTGGAATAGCGGTTTGTAGCAAGATAGGCACCGCGCGAGGTGCACACCACAATGTTTGCCTTGCTGCTTTTGATAAAGCGAGCCGTTGCGGGATTGATGGGGTGCGTGGAGCCGCTTGTGGATTGAATGCCCTCGGGAAAGAGCCCGACCGCGCCGCCGCGTTTGAGGGCGCGCAGCATGTTTTTGACGCACATGATGTCGGGTTGATACAAATATTTAGAGATTACCCCAAAGGTAATAAAGAGGTTGTAGAGCCCCTTTTTGAAGATGTTTTGAAAGCCGCAAACAACGTTGATATCCTTGCGCCCAAACCCGTAGACGGTGTAGACGAATTCTGTGCGGGATGCGTGCGCAGAGAGCAGGACGGTGGGTTGCCCCTTGATGGATTTGGGATCGTAATCATAGCTGAAATCCACCTTGTAAAGCTTGTTCATAATGCCCACGACCCACATTCCAACGGTCATAAAAAGCTGGTTAGGCTTTTTGACTTTTCTGTTTACCAGATTTGTTTTCAGGTCCTTTTTCATACTTTAAAAGACTCCTTAAAACGTTTTGTGTGTTATATTATAACACAAAAAGTAAAATATTGCAATACTTATAGCAAAAAGTGCAGAGCGAGGAAAGTGCAGAGTGCAGAATGCAGAGTTATAAGAGAGCTGTAAGGCGGCTGTTGGTGTGCAACGGTTTTGTTTTTTCTTTTTTATGTGAGTGCTTTTTGGAGGGGGTGCGGGGGAAGCTTTTTCGCTGAAAAAGGTTCCCCCGCATTCTCTCAAAAACAATCTCAAAAAACGAAAAAGCGGATTTGGTTTACAAATCCGCTTTTTGCGTTGGTTGGAAATTAAGCTTCTTTCTTAACGTCCAGAACCTGCTTTCCATTATAGAAGCCACAAACCTTGCATACGCAGTGATTCTTTACGAATGCATCACATGCAGGGTTGGAGCACTTGTTCATGCCGGGCAGGGTGAGCTTGCTGTTTTGAGAGCGTCTCTTATCTCTGCGAGCGGACGATACTTTCTTCTTCGGTACTGCCATGTCTACACCTCCTCTTAATTCTCTTCCTTATCTTCCTCATTTTTGTCAAACAGCTTCTTCAGCACGGCAAGCCGCGGATCCGGTTCAAACAGGGAGCAACCGCAATCGCCAAGGCGACGGGGTTTTCCACATTTGGGACATAGGCCGGGGCAATCCTCCTGGCAAAGAAAACGCATGGGGAACGAGAGAAGCAATTCCTCGCGGATCTCCTCGTCAAGATCAAGCATACCGTCCTTGATAACGGCGTACTCGTCTACGTTCTCCTCCAATTGCTCTTGTGTAAGGGTCCCCTCCGCAGCGACCGTCCGTTCCAGCTGAACGGCAAAGTCTCCGCTGACGGGCTCCAGACAGCGTGCACACTCGGTGCGGTAAGCCACGGTTGCGGTGAGCTGCAGGTGCATATAGCCTGCCTCATCGGTTACGTCGCCAAGCACGTGTGCGTCGCCATCGAACTGGGCGCCATCCGGAAGATCGGGCGTGAGCAGATAGTCAATATGAATATGTTTCGTTTCGCCGCGAAGCATCGGACGCATATCCAAAACCATACTATCTTCCTCCCATTTTTCGGTTGACATAAAATGCGACATTACATATTATAACCGCTTTTATTGTTTTTGTCAATAGTTTTTTTACATTTTTCCAATCATTTTCGCACAAAATGCCATCACGCCTGCAAAACCGCCCATTCGCCGCGCGCAAGGGTGAGGCGCTTGGCAACCGCTTTGCCCGTCAAGACGTTTGTGTAGTTGCCCGAGAGCGCAAAGGTGTGTGCCTCGCCCATGTTGGCAAGCACCACAATTCTCTCTTCCCCGTCGGCGCGTTCAAAGGCGAAATGATACACTCCGTGCTCCAAAAAGCGGAAGCCTCCGTGCGCAAGCACGGGGTGCTCGCGGCGCAGCTTTCCAAGTGCGCGGTAGTGAGCGAGCAGGTCGGCATCCTCTCTGCCCCACGGGAAGGGGCGGCGACAGAAGGGATCGCCATAGCCCTCGATGCCTGCCTCGTCGCCGTAGTAGACCGACGGCACGCCAAAAACGGTAAACTGCAAAACGGACGCCAATTTGAGCAGCGTGACAGCGTTTTTGCGCTCGTCCTCGCTCAGCGTCAGGTGCGCCAAGGTGTCGTTGGGGAGATACTCCCCTTTGCCCCCGTCGCCCAGAAGCGTGAGGATGCGCGCGGTATCGTGCGTGCCCAAAAGGTTCATTAGGCTGTGAGAGACCTCGCGCGGATAGGACGCGTAAATTTCGGTGAGGATGTGATAAAAGGTTTCAGCATCCCCATAATTGACAAACGCGAGCGCCGCGTTGCGGAAGGGATAGTTCATTACACTATCCAGCTGACTGCCCGACAGATACCTGCGGCGGCTGCCGTAGGCGGTCTTATCAACGGCGTTTTCCCATACCTCGCCAATGATCAACCCCTCACCATTTGTGGTTTTTTTGACTACGTGGCGCATTTCGTCAAGGAAATCGTCGGAGAGCTCGTCGGCAACGTCCAGTCGCCAACCGTCAACACCGCGTGCCGTCCAAGAGGAAATGATACCGTCCTCGCCCGTAAAGTAGCGGCGGCAATCCTCGTTTGCAAGATCAAGTCGTGGCAGAATGTCGATATTCCACCAACACTCGTAATCGTCGGGAAAGTTGCGGAAATGATACCAATTTGCATAGCGCGATGCGCGCGACTGATACGCCCCCTCGGTGGGGTAGCTGCCGCGGCGGTTGAAATAACGGCTATCGTCACCTGTATGATTGAAAACACCGTCGAGGATGACTTTCATTCCGCGCGCGTGCGCTTCGCGGATGAGCGTATCAAACGCCGCCTCACCACCAAGAAAGGCATCGATCTTTTCATAGTCTCCCGTGTCGTAGCGGTGGTTGGAGTATGCCTTGAACACCGGCGACAGATAGAGCACCGTAACGCCTAAGGACGCTAAATAGTCGAGTTTTTCGACCACGCCCCACAAATTTCCGCCAAAAAAGACGTTGTTGGAAAGCGGATCGCCCGGCTTGCGCGCGTATTGCGGAATGCCGTTTGCCCAGTCGGGATTGATGACGGCATCGGCATTTGGAGTCACCTCCCCCTCACCGCGACAAAAGCGGTCGAGGAAGATGTGGTACATCGTGCCGCCCGCAAACCACGCAGGCGTGGAGAACGCCTTTTGGTAGACCAACAGACGAAAACGGCTGCCACTCTCGCGTGCAAGGGTGACGTCTTTATTGTTTGGCGTGTGCGTAAAAAGGGTATCCCAACCGCGCACGAGGAGCAGCTCGTAATAAAAGAGACCGCTCCCTGCCCCGCCGCAAAGCGCGGCAGTATCAAGAGAGAGGGTGTAAAGATCCACACCGTGTCCCGTTTTGACAAAGGTCAAGGGAATGTCACGATCCTCGCCGCCGTCGGGTGAGATGCGGCAAACGACCGCCGACGCGCCCCATGCGCGAGAGAGCTCCAAGCAAATTTTGAGCTCGCTCCCACAGGGAACCGCCCCGGGTGTTGCCGTTTTATGTCCGTCCACCTCCCACCACAGGTGTGGGGGGGCGTGTTTTTCAATATCGTTATGTGATCTGGTTAACATTTTTACAGTCGTGGTGGGGAAAACCGTTGCAGTCTCCCCCACAGCCTTTCAAAAAGGTTTATTGCTTTTGTTTTGAGTTAGATGTCAACCCCTCCGTCACGGCATACGCCGCGCCACCGAAGCAATTGCTAGCAATTGCGGGGCGCTTGCGCCTTCCCTTCTGCACAGGGGAGGTGGCTGCCGCAGGCAGTCGGGATGGTTGTGACTTTTTGATTTTGTTTAAGTTAGAACCAACCCTTCAGTCCCTTGTCGCTTTCCAATCAATCGGTGTCAGGAGAACAGCTTGGGCAAGAGACCTTGCCGCGCGCGCCACAGG
>JAZNYU010000001.1:0-13459 GCA_045594605.1 Eubacteriales bacterium | reverse complement strand
GGTGACTACATTCTCTTTGCCGATAGCACCGACGGCGGTGTGACCTTTACCGAAATGCGTGAGGATACGTCCTTGATCTATTGCCGCGACTGTATGGTCTCTGTTTTGGCACTCCCATGGAAAATTGACGGCAGGGATGCTATCGCAATCTCTTACCCCGAGGGAGAGAAGCCCGGCGGCAAGCGCGCAAACGGCGTTATCAAAATCGGACTTTTGAACAAAACCGAAAATGGATACGAGGTGGAATGGAAATATTCCTATTCCATCGGCGGTAGCTATTCCTACAGTTGCCTTGCCACAAACGGGCAGAGGATCGCCGTACTCTACGAGCGCGATGAAGCAGTGCATACCAACGAGCTTGTCTATCTTGAGCTTCCGCTTGAAGCATTTGGTGTTATTGACATAGATTAGTAGTTCAGAAAGGAAAAGATTATGAAAAAATTGAGCTTTTTGTTAGCCATCTTTTTATTATTGGCTTCCTGTTTAATGACGGCTTGCAAACAGGATGAACCGGAAAAAACTACTTCGGAAGCCACTACCCCACCTCCAACGCCTACCCACCCGGAGGTTTACGCCGAAATTACAACGGCGGATCTTGTTAACTATACCCTCATTTGCCCATCGCGTGCAAGTAGCGGAGTTTTGGGGCAGTTTTGGCAGCTGCAAAGCAACATCAAGGAAATATTTGGTGTGGAGATTACTGCCGAGACCGATCGCCTTGAGGTATCCCAATACGAAATTCTTGTCGGCAACACAAACCGTGAGGAGACCAAGCTTTTTCTCTCAAAGCTGCGTTGGGATGATTACGGGTATGCCATCGTTAACAAAAAGCTGGTTATTGCAGGGCATACCCCCGAGGGGACGGTTGCCGCTGTCAAGCTTTTTATGAATTTGCTTAAGATGAGCGATCACGATAGAGTGTTCTTCAGCAATCAAGATCAATTTGCTTACCTTAACGGGTATGCGGCATCTTCGATCGCACTCAACGGTATGGATCTGTCAAATGCCGCCATTGTTCTAAATACCAAAGGCGTTGCGCAAACGTTTGCTCAGGCTTTGCAACAGCAAATTACCACGCTCTGCGGCATTCATCCCGAAATCCTTACCGATGCCGAGGTGGCTGGGCAAGCTCCGCTTATCATTGTGGGAGAGTCTGCGCACGTTCCTGCATCCTTGCAAAGTGCATGGAATGAAACCTTGAAGAGTGGAGAGGATAGTGGCTACTATGTCGGCAACACCGAAAACGCAATTTGGTTCAATACGACACAAGAGATCGGCTACTACACGCTTATTCGTGAGATCATGCCAAAAATAACAGGTAAAGGAGAAATCAACGTGAGTTTGAATAATGGATTTGTTTCTACCCCCAAGGCGGTCACCGCTCAACCCTTTACATACGACGGTAGCTTTGACGTTTTTACCTACCGCATTCCGTGTCTTTTAACACTCAATGACGGCGACGTAATGGCAGTGACTGATCTGCGTGTCAATTATTTGGATTCTCCCAACAACATCGAAATCGGTGTGCGCGTGCTTGATAGCAAAACGGGCGAATGGGGAACCCCCATCGTTGCACATCAATTCAACGATTATGACCAAGAGTTTGGTACAAACACCTATAACCCTGTCAAGGATTCGGCATCCTTTATTGATGCCGCTATTACACAAACAGCCGATGGAAGAATTTTTATGCTTGTTGATGCAATGCCTGCAAATGCAGGTGGCGGCATTGGTGGCAAGGAATTCAACGGTACCATAAAAATAGGTGATGCCTCCTATTATGCTTTGACAATGGGGGACAACACGCTTGCCACAGGGTACGATTACTATATGTATCCAAATCCCAATCCCAGTGGTGAGTATGACAAATACATCGTCAAGCGCGTGAGTGACAGTAGCAACACCGCTTACACGCTCGACGGACATTTCAACGTTTACAAAAGCGGTGTGGCACTCACCGTCAAGCAAAAGCCGAAGAATGAAATTGATGTTCCTATGAACATCTTTTATTCGGCATCTGTACTCAAATTACACAGAACCTCTTATTTCTATCTCAGCTACAGCGATGATAAGGGTACGACGTGGTCAGACCCGATGCTCATTGGCAGCGAATACCGCAAGGCAGGGGAGATCGTTTATAACAAGGCTCCCGGTGTTGGCTTGGTCATCAAAAACGGTGAGTACGCAGGTCGCATTCTGTTTCCGCTTTATCGCGGTGACTGGAACTCCCAAAACGTTGCCTGCCTTTACAGTGATGATGGCGGTAAGACGTGGCAAATGGGTCAAAACATTTCCAACGGTAGCGTAAAAACGGCTAACGAGGCACAGCTGGTCGAGCTGCCCGACGGAACGCTTCGCATCTATTCTCGCGGACAAGGCGACTACATTCTCTTTGCAGACAGCACCGATGGCGGTGTGACCTTTACCGCATTTTGCGAGGACACGTCCTTGATATATTGCCGTGACTGTATGGTTTCTGTTGTGGCGCTCCCATGGCAGATCGATGGCAAGGATGCTATCGCCATCTCCTACCCCGAGGGCAATAAGCCGGGGGGAAATCGCACCAACGGCATTATTAAGATTGGTCTGTTAAACAAAACCGATAGCGGATACGAGGTTGAGTGGAAGTACTCGAAATTCATCGATAAGAGTTATTGGTATAGCTGTCTTGCTACAAACGGGCAAAGAATTGCCGTGCTGTACGAACGTGATATTCCTATGCATAGCTGTGAGCTCGTCTACCTTGAGCTCCCACTCGAGGCATTTGGCATAATTGACATAGAATGATAAAAAAGGAGAAAGACATGAGAAAGATCAGTTTTTTGTTAGCCATCCTTTTGTTGGCGTCCTCTCTTTTGATGACGGCGTGCAAAGAGGAAAAACCCGAGGAGACCACTCCGCAAAGCACCACCCCCGCGGCAACCACTCCTGCGGTAACGATTCCTGTGGCAACCACGCCCGAGCAGACCACCAAGCCTGAGGAAAATCCCCCTGTTGTGTATGCCAGCATCCTGGTGGAAAATTTGAGAGACTACGAGATCGTTTCTGCAAAGGGCTCGTCGAATGAGGTCAGCAAGATGACAAAGACCCTGCAGGAGACCATGCAAAGCGTTTATCAGATCCCCATCAGTCTCAAAACCGCAAATGCATATAACGTCAAGGACTATGAGATCCTTGTTGGCAACACGGGACGCGAGGAAAGCCAAATCTTCCTCTCTGACCTGAAGTGGGATGACTACGGCTACGGCATTGTTGGCGATAAATTGGTTATTGCAGGCAAAAACGAGGACGGCACCTTTGCCGCTCTGTGCGAATTTATCCTGCAGTTTGCCACCGATGCAGATAGTGAAGTCTTTTTCAGCAATGAAAACCAAAGCATTCAAAGGGCAGTGTACCCTTACGAGACAATTACCGTCAACGGCATTGCGGCAGAGGATCTGTCCATCCTTTGCAACCAACAGGGGCTTGGCGGCGTGGCACAAATCTTTCGTGATGCTATCATCGAGGCTTGCGGCATTGCCGTGCCGATCATAACAGATGCCGACGTAAAAGAAGGCGACAAACTGTTTGTTATCGGTGCGTCCGCGCACGTTACGGAGGATGCTTGGGTGAATGCCCTTAATGGTAATGACTATTCCATCCATAGCAATGAAAATCTCATTTGGCTCAACGCCAAAACCTCTGCGGGATATTACTCTGCCGCATATTACATCAGCGCATTGCTCTGGGGCAAGAACGGAGACACCGTTGTGCTCGAACAAGAAGTGTATGTGGGTTATTATGATGCACTCCCCGTGATGAGCTTTAACCTGATGGCGGGCAAGGAGGCCGAGCGTTTGGATGCCGTTGTAGAGACCATTCTCAAATACCGCCCCGCAGTGGTTGGCGTACAAGAGGCGACCGATATGTGGATCGGGCTGCTCAACCAACGCCTCGGTGACATTTACACCATCGTAGGCGATGGCAGAAACGCCGACCGCGGAGACGAGCATAGTGCAATCCTTTATCTCACCGCAGAGTTTGATTGCCTTGAAAGCGGCACCAAGTGGCTCTCCGAAACCCCCGACGTTCCGGGCTCTCAACACTCCACGGCAACCTCCAAATATCCCCGTATTATGACCTACGTGCATCTCTCTCGCAAGAGCGACGGCAAGGAGTTTTTGCACGTCAACACCCACCTCGACTACGGCACCACTCCCGAGCAAGAAGCCGTTAAGGTCGCACAAATTGAGGTTCTGTTCAGTCAGATCGAAAAGTTTGCAAATCTTCCCATTATCATCACGGGTGACTTTAACGCCACCGTCGGCTCTCCCGTTTACAACAGAATTTGTGATGAGGGCTACCTTGAGGCTGCCGACTATATTCCTGCAGAGGACCGCGAGCCCACCTACCACGCCCTGATGGGTACAACGGGCGAGCCCAGTCACATTGATTTCGTCTTTTGCAAGGGGGTATCCGACATGCTCCATCGCATTTGCACCGAGCGTGTCGATAATGAAAACGTCTCCGACCACTATCCGATCTTTGCCGTTTTGATGTTCTATTCTGACGGAAAATAAAAAGGAGTTACAAATATGAAAAAAATCAGTTTTCTGTTAGCGCTTCTTTTGCTTTTGCAATGCTTCTTTTTGGTTGCTTGCAACAAAAAGGACGAGGAAGAAAGCACGCCCACAACCACCCCCGAGGTAACCACTCCCGAAGATCCCCCCGTCGAGCCCGAGGTATATCCCGAGGTTCTGGTAGCAGATCTTAGCAAATACAATCTCATTTGCGCGCAACGCACCCCTGCCAACGTCATGGGGCAGTTCTGGCAGCTGCAATCACAAATCAAAAAAATGAGCGGCACCGAGCCGCTTGCCGAAACCGACCGCTACGAGGAGACCGAGTTTGAGATCCTTGTAGGAGCCACCAACCGCGAGGAAAGCCAAACCTATCTCTCGGGGCTCCTTTGGGACGATTACGGATATGCCATTGTGGAGAGCAAGATCGTCATTGCGGGGCACACCAACGAGGGCACGCTTGCCGCAATCAAGCTCTTTTTAGAGCACATCAAGAGCGGGGATCACACAAGCGTTTTCTTCAGCAACAAAGACCAATACCTCTACCGCTATCCTTACGCATCCGATACCTTCCTTCTCAACGGCATTGACGTCTCGCGCGCAAAGATCGTTGTCAATGGGGGAGCGGATGACCAAAAGCTTGCGCAAGCACTCTCGGATAAATCTCTGGAGCTTTGCGGTCGCCGTCCCGAGGTCGTGACCGATGCCGAGGTGACCAAGGGAGATCCTCTCATCATTCTTGGCGCATCGAGCCACGTTCCTGCCGATATGCAGGCAGAGTGGGATGCCGCACAAGAAACGGTGGAAGGACAATTTTCCTATTACGTAGGCAACGGGGAGGGCATCGTGTGGATCAATGCCGCGGTTCTTGAGGGATACAGCGCGATCAAAAAGAACATCCTGCCACAGATCCAATCCAACGAGACGGCAACCCTGACCTTTGAAGCAGGACTTTTCAAGGTGCCGCAGCTCTTCTCGGTAATGAGCTTTAACGTTTTTGTTGGCGACCACAGTGCCGCTCGTATTGATCGTGTAGTTGATACCATCCGCGAGAACACCCCCTCTGTTTTTGGCGTACAAGAGGCGGACGTATTGTGGATGACGACCCTGCGCAGCAAATTGGGTGACATTTATACCTCTGTTGGCGTTGGACGCGATTGGGGCGGTCTTGGCGAGCACAGTGCCATCTTCTACCGCACCGATATGTTTGATGTGATTGAAAGCGGCACAAAGTGGCTCTCCAACACCCCCGATAAAGAGGGAAGCAAGCTCACCTATGCCAACTTCCCGCGCATTATGACCTATGTCATTCTGGAGCGCAAGACCGACGGCGCACGCTTCCTTTACGTCAATACCCACCTTGACCACAACGGCAACAACAGCGCCGAGGTAGCAGAACAGATCCGTCAGGCGCAGATCGAAATTCTGATTGTCGAGATCAAAAAGCTTGGCGACCTGCCCACCATCGTTACGGGTGACTTCAATGTCACTCCCGATGCTTCCGCTTACACCACCATGATCACAAACGGATACCTCGATGCCTCGCATGTAGCAGCCGAAGGTGAGATCCTGCCCACCTACAACGGCATGAGTGACAGTGACATCGATGTTTTGATCGACTACATTTTCGTTTCCCCCGAGCTTGCGGATGCAGTTGATGCCTACACTGTTTGCCCTTCAAAGCGTGACGGGCAGTGGGTCTCCGACCACAACGCCATCATGGCAACCATCACACTGCCGGTTGACAAAGCAGAATAAAGCACTTCTTTTGCGCGTTCCCAAGGGGGAACGCGCATTTTTTGCTTTGTTATCTCCCAATCAACAAAAATAATTTCGCTTTTTGGCGTTTTTTGTTACTTTTTCCTCTTGTTGAAAGGGGAAAAATGTGCTATACTGTTGCCAAAGAACGTTTTGGAGGTTTTGCGAAATGAAAACAAAAGAACTTCTCAAAAAGTACGCAAAGCGTTATTTTATTGATGCTATGAGTGCTATGGCACTCGGACTGTTTGCCTCTTTGCTCATTGGCACCATCTTCAACGCGATTGGCATGATCCCCGGGCTTTCGGTCATGTCCACCATCGGCAAGGGCGCGCAAGGTGTTGCCGGAGCGGCAATGGCAGTAGCGATCGCCATTTCCCTCAAGGCTGATCCGCTCGTTGTGTTTACCTGTGCGGCAGTCGGGCAAATTGCCAACACAAGCGGTGGGGCAGGGGGACCCTTGGCAGTCCTCTTTATCGCCATCATCGCAGCAGAGGTCGGGCAGCTCGTTTCCAAAAAGACCAAGGTGGATATCCTTGTCACACCCTTTGTCACACTCCTTGTTGGCGGAATTCTCGGCGTTTATTGTGCGCCCTATATCGGTCAGCTTGTGGGGTACGTCAGCAACTTTATCGGTTGGGCAACCACGCAGCAGCCCTTCCTCATGGGCATCATCGTCTCGGTCGTTGTCGGCGTAGCGCTCACACTCCCCATCAGCTCGGCAGCCATCTGTGCGGCAATCTACCTCTCTGGTATGCCTGCCTTTAATGCAGCAGGGGAACTCATTGCGCGTGACTATGCAGGACTCGCCCTTGCAGGCGGCGCCGCCGTTGCGGGATGCTGCGCGCAAATGGTGGGCTTTGCCGTTATGAGCTTTAAAGAAAACAAATGGGGCGGACTTGTCTCTCAAGGACTTGGCACGAGTATGCTTCAGATGCCCAACATTATCAAAAATCCGCGCATCTGGATCCCTGCAACGCTGACGAGTGCCATCACAGGTCCCCTTGCCACTTGCGTTTTCGGAATGCAAATGTATGGTGCGGCAATCAACTCGGGTATGGGAACCTGCGGACTCCTCGGCCCCATCGGCATTATCCTCGGTTGGTTTGGCGGCAGCTACCCCGATACTGTCACCGCTCTTGATTGGATCGGCTTGGCGCTCATCTGCTTCATTCTCCCCGCTGTTCTCACTCTTATTTTCAGCGAAATTCTTTATAAGATCAAATGGATTAAGGACGGCGACCTGACACTTTAAATGACATAAACAGGAAAGGTACTCAAATGAACAACCGTAAAAAGAAAAGCAATTTTAAAAATTATCTGTTTTTGCTGTTTAACATCGCTCTCTACGTCATTCCTTGCTTTGTGGCTTTGCGATATGCCGATCCCTTGAATCTTCACCCCTTGCTGGAGCTTGCAGGATTCTTTTTGGCGGTGTATGCGGCATTTATCTTTCACATTATCGTGCACGAGGGCGGACACCTTGTGTTCGGACTCCTCTCGGGCTACCGCTTCAGCTCCTTCCGCGTGTTCTCCTTTATGTGGGTAAAGGAAGGGGAGACCGTCAAGCTCAAACGCCATAGCATTGCAGGCACGGGCGGACAATGCCTGATGAGCCCACCCGACATCAAGGACGGCAAATTGCCCGTCGTTTGGTATAATCTTGGCGGCTCTTTGATGAACATCATCTTCGGTCTTTTATTCCTCGGCGGATTTTTCCTCTGCGGTGGTGTTTCCATCCTTTCGGCGATCCTTCTTTTGTTCGCGCTCCTCGGCTTTGCGCTTGCCTTGCTCAACGGCGTGCCGATGCGCACAGAGACAGTTGACAACGACGGCTACAACGCCATCGCACTTAGCAAAAATGCCGAGGCAAGAGAGGCGTTTTGGATGCAAATGAAGGTGATCGAGGAGACCACCAAGGGCGTTCGCCTTTGCGATATGCCTGCCGAGTGGTTCACCGTTCCCACAGACGAAGCGATGAAAAACAGCATGGTCGCCGCGCGCGGCGTGTTTGCCTGCAACCGACTCATGGACGAGGAACGCTTCGACGAGGCCGACGAGCTGATGGCGCACCTGCTCTCCATCGAGAGCGGCATGGTGGGGCTGCACCGCAGTCTCCTCATCTGCGAGCGCATCTACGTCGAGCTTATTACCCAAAACCGCCGCGAGATCGTCGAAGAAAAGCTCACCAAAAACCTGCAAGCTTTTATGAAGGCAATGAAGGATAATATCTCCATTCTCCGCACGCAGTATGCCATCGCCTTGCTCCACGAGGGCGACAAGGAAAAAGCCGATAGCATCAAAGCGCAGTTTGAAAAGCGCGCAAAGACGCACCCCTATCCCCACGAGGTCGCCCCCGAGCGTGACCTGATGGCAATTGCGGATGCCAAATATCAAGAAAGCGAAACCGCTTAAAGGGAACACACAATATGGAAATTTTGATTGAAGTTATCTTGGATTTCTATCTTGAATTGATGGTTATGATCGTTCCGGAAAGAACGTAACAAAGGGAATGAGGGTGCTTGCAATCATAATTGCCGTTGTATTGGCTCTCGGACTTCTCGCATTGTTCCTTTTTGGAGCATCTTTGCTGTTTGAGAAGAATACCGTGTGGGGACTGATACTCATGATTGTCTCGGCACTTCTCGTTTTAGCACAAATCATCGCAGGCATCGTGCTGTATAAAAAGCATCATTAAAAACATAAAAACGCAATTATAAATAAGGAACAGGACGGATATGGGATATGTAATCGAATCCGGTAAACTGACTCTGACAAACGGATCGTTTACCAGAACAATGGAGCTTCCAACAGTAAGTGGAAAATATCTGCTAAAAGAATATCGCCCAGCGCAAGGCGAATTTCTTTTCTTTGAGTCCACCGGCGATGAATTTGCCTTTGAATTGGGTGGCGTGCTGTATACCGGTGCCACCGGCTGGAAGCTTTTGAACGTAGCAGAAACCAAAAAATCGGATGTTGGCGAGGGCGTTACCGTCTCTTTAGAGGCATTGGACCAAAAGGTGAAAGTATGGCTTACCTATACTTGGTATGGGCAGCTTCCTTTTGTACGCAAAAATATTATCATACAAAACTGCACAAATGGTGAGCTGTGTCTGGAATCGGTGGACGTAGAAAAATTCGCCATAACGGGATTTTGGGCTCCCACCTACAGTTGGATTTTGAGTGATTACGGAAGAAAGAAATCCATCGGACCCTATCTGGGCAATCTGCAGGATAGTCTCATCCTTGTTCACCATCCCGATTGGGAAGCCGGTATCGTATTGGGGAATGAAGCCCCCGGCGTCCTGAAAGGTGCGTCCGTATGGGCGCGGGGAAGGGAGATCACCTTAGGTCTTACGCATAAAGACGAGGATTATCCCTTTAGAAAATATTTGGCGAGCGGCGAGGTCTTTGTTGCATCGGATGTTTTCACAGGTGTATATAATCATCAAAAGGATACGCATATCGTTATGAATCAAATGGTTCAGGACTATGTTCGAAAATATATGGGTATCCGCCTCACTCAAATTGAGGAGCGACCGATATTTGTCTACAACACCTGGCAACCCTTTGAATACAATATTTCGGAACAATTGATAAAAGAGACTGCTGAGGCAGCGGCACAGGCAGGCATCAAGGAATATGTTATCGACGACGGATGGCAGGATTGTTACGGTGACTGGGGAATTGATTACAAAAAGTTCCCCAATGGACTAAAACCCGTTGTCGATCATATCAAATCCTTGGGAATGAAAGCGGGCGTGTGGGCCAGTATCGGAACCGCATCTCCCCAAAGCAAGGTATATCGGGAGCACCCTGAATGGTTTCTTAAAAACAAAGATGGCGAAGATTTCTCTTTGCTCGGCGGTGGAAGCAGCAAACGTACCGCCTGTTTTTCTACCGGTTGGTCAGAGTATATCACGGGTGTGCTGGAAAGATTGGTAGATGAGTACGGGTTTGACTACCTAAAGTTGGATTTTTCCGTTGTTTCAAGCCCGTACCGCTATAACAAAGAAGAAGCGGGATGCTATTCCTGCAATCATTCCGCGCATCGGGATCGGGAAGAATCCATGTGGGTAAATTATAACAAAATGTGGGAGGTCTTTGATAAGCTTCACAAGGGCAGACCAAATCTGTTTATTGACTGCACCTTTGAGACCATGGGCGGATTACAGCTTGTGGATTATGCAATGCTCCGGCACGCAGAAGGAAATTGGCTTTCCAATTTTTTTGGTAACATGGGTGAGAAAACCGACTTGCGCATCAGACAAATGGCGTGGTGGCGTTCTCCTGCAATGCCGGCTACCTCGTTGGTGATTGGAAACGCCCACATTCAGGATGTCGGGTATGAAAATCACGTGCGTTCTTTAGCAGGAGCGTTGCCAATTCTGCTCGGTGATCCCAGACAAATCCCCAAGCAAGACAGAGAAGTATTAAGCAAATATTCGGGCTGGCTTGCAAAAATGGAGCAAAAACACAATATTATGCTCTATCGTCAGGATCTGCCGGGATATTTTGAACCTGCCATAGGAGGTCATGATGGATTTGCTCGCATCAATCGCGAAACCTTCTCGGGCGGCATCATCGGATTTTTCCGACACGGCGCTAAAGAATCTACAAGAAGGGTATGCGTAGACGGACTGCTTGCAGATCGCGAATACCTGATTTTGGATATGGACGGCAAGCAAATCGCAAAAATGTCCGGAGTTCTACTCGAAAAGGAAGGCTTTGATGTAACGATTGCAGAAGATTTTGGCGGACGGCTATTTGAAATTACACTTTTTTAAAGAAATTGCAGTATCATGAAAATCTATAGAAACAAGGATGCCACTCCGGTGGCGTCCTTATTTGTATGAGAAGAAAGGAAGCGGTGAAATTTTCCTCAAAAAGTTCCCCGGATAAAAACGTCCTTTTTCGGAACTTTAAGGCATCAAAAACCACACAAAAACGCAAAAATGCCAAATAAAATGCCAAAAACGGAAAAATATATTTCCAAAAGGGGTTGACAAGCATCCAAAAATGGAGTATAATAGGGGCAGTAAAATAAAAAGGAAAGCGGCGAGAGGGCTCGTCGCGTGAAAGGAACATATTATGGCATCTACGAAGAAAACGAAATCGGCAGTTCCCGCAGGACTTGATGCGGCAGGTAAGGCGCAGGCTCTTAAGACCGCAATGACACAAATCGAGCGCGACTTTGGCGCGGGCTCTATTATGAAGCTGGGTGAGAACACCCATATGGAAGTGCAAGCCATTCACACAGGCTCGCTCTCTCTCGACCTCGCCCTCGGCATCGGCGGCGTTCCGCGCGGACGTATCGTCGAAATCTTTGGTCCCGAATCCTCGGGTAAAACCACCGTTGCTTTACACATTCTTGCAGAGGTACAAAAATCGGGCGGCACGGCAGCCTTCATCGACGCCGAGCACGCACTCGATCCCGTTTATGCCAAGGCGCTTGGTGTTGACATCAACGAGCTGCTCGTATCCCAACCCGACTGCGGTGAGGATGCTCTCGAGATTTGCGAAGCCCTCGCACGTTCGGGCGCAGTTGATGCCATCGTTATCGACTCGGTAGCCGCTCTCGTTCCCCGTCAGGAAATCGAAGGGGATATGGGACAATCCATGGTTGGCGTTCAAGCAAGAATGATGTCGCAGGCAATGCGCAAGCTCTCGGGCGTTATCTCCAAGAGCAACTGCGTTGTTATCTTTATTAACCAAATTCGTGAAAAGGTTGGCGTTATTTACGGCAACCCCGAAACCACCCCCGGTGGCCGCGCGCTCAAGTTCTTTGCTTCTGTCCGCATCGACATCCGCAAAACCGAGCAGCTCAAGGATGGCAACGACGTTTACGGCAACCACGTCAAGTGCAAGATCGTCAAAAACAAGGTCGCACCGCCTTTCCGCGTAGCCGAGTTCGATATTCTCTACGGCAAGGGCATCTCTCTCTCGGGCGAGATCCTCGACTTTGCAATCGCGCTTGAGGTCATTCAAAAGAGCGGCTCGTGGTTCTCCTACAACGGCGAGAGAATCGGTCAAGGCAAGGATAACGTCCGCAAGCTCATTGAGAACACGCCCGACTTGATGAAGGAGATCGAAAACAAGGTCCGTCAGCTCAGCGAGCAAGCCAAAATGACTATGGATCAGGATTTTGAGGTTGACGAGGATGACGATGAAGATTTCGATCTTCGCCTCTCCGATGATGAATAATGACACTGGAAAAAATTTCCTACGGCACAACAAACCCGCTTACCATCACCGTTCGCGCCCTGCGTGCACAGCACGAGGGAGCCGAAATGCTTGTGCAGCTACTTTTGGAAAATGGGGAACACCAAGAGCAAAAAAGCCTTGTAATCACAACCGAACAATACTGTGAATTCAACCTGACGCGCGGACCGATCACAGAGGAGCTCTACGAGCAAATTGAGGAAGCTGCCGAGCTCTGCCGCGCCTTGCGCAGCGGAGAAAGCTTGCTTTCTTACGGGGCAAACTCGGTGCAAGCACTCACACGCAAGCTTGTCGGCAAAGGATACAAGCGAGAGGTCGCTGCACAGGCGGCAGAACGCCTTGCAGGATACGGACTGATTGACGAGAAACGCGATATGCAGCGAGAGGTTGAAAAGTGCCTGCGCAAGCTATGGGGCAGTAAGCGCATCAGCGCGCACCTGTGGAGCAAGGGCTACGCAACCGAAACGATGCAAGGGCTTTCCACACTGCTCGAGGATGTTGATTTTTCACAAAACTGTGCCGCACTCATCAAAAAACACTATGGCGAGGTTCCAACCGACGCCGACGAAAACCGCCGCATGATCGCAAGTCTCTCCCGTTACGGCTATTCCATCGGGGAAATCCGCGAGGCGATCCGCCTGTTGCGGGAATAAAACAAAAAAATCAGTACCCACGCGAATTTCGCGTGGGTACCTTTTTTCGCCCTTGGAGAGTGATATTGCGTTGCAGTGATATTTGGCATGCACCAAGTGGTATTCGATTTGCGAGTTTTTAGAGGCGAATAAAATACCACTGCGAGCAAGGCGAGCAATACCACTTCCCATAAGGGAGATACCACTCTTTGCATTTGCAAAAAATACCACTCAAAAAACAAAAGCCCCGCAAATCCTGCGGAGCAATACGAGATTACTAAATAAAAG